>JAFUKS010000033.1 GCA_017473445.1 Lachnospiraceae bacterium | reverse complement strand
TTCTACAGACTGCATGTGTCCATAGCTAAGCTGGATAGAGCAACGGCCTTCTAAGACGTGGGTCGGGGGTTCGAATCCCTTTGGGCACATTGGAGATGAGGAATTGGTAATCACTGATACTTGTCTCACCTATGGTGGGTATAGCGCAGTTGGTTAGCGCGCCAGATTGTGGCTCTGGAGGCCAAGGGTTCGAATCCCTTTATCCACCCTTTACGATGGATATCGTAATGACATGCTTGGTGTCATACAGGGCTATCGCCAAGCGGTAAGGCACAGCACTTTGACTGCTGCACTCGCTGGTTCGAATCCAGCTAGCCCTGCTTAAAAATAAAAGATGGGATATTAGCTCAGTCGGTAGAGCACTTGACTTTTAATCAAGTTGTCCGGGGTTCGAATCCCCGATGTCTCACTTAACAAAAAGGTCATATCACAGAGTGATATGGCTTTTTTGTTTTAGTGGGACTGGGGGATTCGAAATGAAAGGTTGTGATTCGTCCCCCTATGGCACATTCATACATAATATGCTATAATGTGCAGGTGTATACGAAAGTCTAAGTGCAGTATACCGCCAAAGAATATGAGGTGTCTTATGTTTTATAATGCTTATAATGGAACGGTTAAAACTGCAGAAGCGGAAATGGATTACATTGCCTTTGGTTATGGTCAAAAACCCCTTATTATGTTGCCTGGTTTGGGAGATGGTCTGCGTACGGTAAAGGGAACGGCTATTCCTTTGGCTTTTATGTATCGTCAGTATGCGAAAGATTATCGTGTATATTTGTTCAGCCGTAGAAAGGTAATGTCGCAAGGCTTTACCACCAGAGATATGGCCAAGGACGTTTATGAAGCTATGCAGGCACTGAATATTGTGTCTGCACACATTGTGGGTGTATCCCAAGGGGGAATGATTGCGCAGTATTTGGCTATTGATTATCCCCAGGCAGTGCAGAAATTGGTGCTTGCAGTAACTCTCTCCAGGCAAAATCCTACTATAAAACGAGTTATAGAAAATTGGATGGAAATGGCGCAGCAGTGCGATTACAAAGGGATTATGATAGACACTGCGGAGCATAGTTATTCAGAGGAGTATTTGAAAAAAATGCGTAAGTCTTACTCCATTATCGGTCATATTGGTAAACCCAGAAGCTTTCAACGTTTTTTGGTAATGGCAGAGGCCTGCATTACCCATAATGCTTATGAGGAACTGCACAAAATCAAATGTCCTACGCTGATTATAGGTGGTCGGCAGGATAAGATTGCAACAGGGGAAGCATCGGAGGAACTGGCACAGGCCATTACAGGTAGCAGTTTATACATGTACGAGGATTTGGGGCATGGTGCCTATGAAGAGGGGGCAGACTTTCTGACCCGAATTACGGATTTTATAGAGAATAATTGAAGTAATATTCAAATATCCCTTTAAAAATCTTAAATAAATCTACAAGGAATCTAAGAAAATATACGCTACAATGAGTTCTATGAATGTCTAGGAGGAGAACTCATGAAGTACGCAATTGTATCAGATATACATGGAAATTATCCCGCATTACAGCTGGTGATAGAAGATGCTTTAAAGTGTGGTGCAAAGGAATTTTTGTTTATGGGAGATTACTGTGTCAGTGCACCATGGCCTGCGGAGGTATGGGAAACTTTACATAGTATGAAAAATGCCCGTATTATATGTGGTAATGAGGAGCAGTATTTACGTGTTCCTGAAGGAGAGGATGGACAGTTTGAAATCTCCCGATGGTGTAAGAATGCACTGTCGCAAGAACAGAGGGATTGGTTTTTTGGTCTGCCCAATCGAATGGATTTGCATTGTGAGGGGTGGGATATTCATATGTGCCACAGTTCCGAGGAGTTTATTGGAAATGCAGAGACCGGGCATTATAATGTGACCTGGCTAAGGGAGAATCATCCGGAGGAACGGGTAAAGAGAGAGGTATTATTACGTGAAATATGCATGGGCTTGCGGTCCAATGAGGACTTTTCAGAGATATTAGGTGCATTGCCCAAGGGAATCTATATATTTGGACATACCCATATCCAGTGGCACATGCAGTTGGAGAATCATATTTTTATTAATCCCGGCTCCTGCGGTTTGCCTTTAGATGGTGGGGAATGTGGTGCTCCTTATACGTTGTTGACCATTGAAGAGGGGCAGATAGAGGTAGAGGAACGCCGTGTGGTTTACGATATGCACGAATTAATTGGCAGAGTGAAGTCTTCGGATCAGTACACCAAAGCCAAGGTATGGAGTGAAGTGATTTTCAGGGAATGGTTGACCGTAAAAGACAAGATGTTATTGTTTCTGCGGTTTGTAGAGCAGTATGCAAGAGGAATAGAAGATACCCGCAGGCCCTTTGCCAAGGATACTTGGGAGGCAGCGTATATGGAATGGAGGAAAAAGAATGAACTTATATCAGCACAAGGTACAATATTATGAAACTGACCAGATGGGGATTGTGCATCATTCCAATTATATCCGTTGGATGGAAGAGGCCAGAATGGACTTTCTTAGCAGCATTGGCTGGGACTACCAGAAACTGGAGGCAAGTGGCGTGATTTCTCCGGTGACAGCGGTGGAGTGTAAATATAAATGTACGACCAAGTTTTCGGAGGTCATCAATATTCGAGTATATATCCTGGAGTTTAAAGGGGTGAAACTCAAACTGGGCTATGAGATGACCAGAGATGATACTACGGTATGCGAGGGACAATCAGAGCACTGTTTTCTGAATCGTGAGGGACGGATTCTCAATATTAAGAAAGTTTATCCTGCCCTTTATGAAGCATTGTCTCAACGGGTGGTTAATTAGCTGCGTAAATAAATATGCAAATTTAAATGATACCCGCAGGTGTAGCGACTTGCGGGTATCTTTATTTCTTTTTTTTTGCATGTGTCAAAACTTTGGGGGACGTATACCGTCTATATAAATAAGAGGACTTGTAAAGTATCGTAATACATAACCAAATAAAATAATAGGTATCAGTGGCTTGTATGGTAGAGAAGAAAAGGGAGGTAACACGATGAAGAGAAGTAAAGAGGAACTGGGACGGATTCATAAGGAGAAATGCAAGGAGCTAAAGGCCATCCGTGCCAAGATTGCAGAGGATTTAGGGATCGATTTATAGCAAAGGGAATGTACCTACGAGGGTTATTGCAGTGGGACATGTCCGAAATGCAAAAGTGAGGAAATGCGTCTGAATTTGGCGATTATGAAGAAACAAATGGAGGCAGCGGATGTAAAACGCCGGGCGGCGGCAGCAGGTTTGACTGCGGTGGCGGCGTGACCTTTGGTGGCGGAGAACCCTTACTTCAGAGCGGGCAGATTGCAGAGCTTGGAAAGATTTGCCCGCCGGAGTGGAACATCAATATTGAGACCTCTCTAAATGTACCTTACGAGCGATTGGAACCTGTTTTATCACAGCGTTTTTCATTCATCATAGACTGCAAGGCTATGCAACCGGATATTTACAGGCATTATACCGGTAGAGATAATCAGCAGATGGTATATAATTTGCGGGAAATAGTCCGAAGGATGTCACCTGAGCAATACGTGATAAAGGTGCCCTTAATACCCGGATATTCTGATGTGAGAAATGTAGAAGGCTCTGTAGAGTGCTTACAAGAATTAGGGGTACATCCGCGTAATATTGTCAGATTTACATACTGCAGTTTAGTGGAATAACTCAGTATGAAAAAGTCACTGTTTTTCAAATTGAAAGATTATCTAAGTCCTTCTATAATAAAAGCATGGAAGACGCGTAATCCATCTCAATAAAAGGAGGATTTATATATGAAGGAATATTATACAATAAATGACGTGGCAATGATGAGTGGACTGTCCACCAGAACGGTTCGCAATTATATTAAAATGGGAATACTGGACGGAGAAAAAGTGGACGGAATATGGTGTTTTAAAGGAGAGGACTTTGAAGCATTTCTGAGAAATCCTGCCGTGGAACCAAGTATTCGGGCGAAGCGAAATGCCATAGTATATGATTTTGTGTTGGCAGATAAAAAGGAGCTGGATGCTATGTGCACGATTTTGGATTTTTATGTGGGTGATGAAGAAGCCCAGGA
>JAFUKS010000032.1 GCA_017473445.1 Lachnospiraceae bacterium | reverse complement strand
TATACCAGGGGCTTCATCTTGGTACGTCCTTCACCCCCACGATAACATCTGGCCTCCATAGCCATGGCCAAATCATTGGCCCGGCGGAAGGCCGAAATAAACAATGGCACCATCAAAGGCACCAACGCCTTGGCTTTCTTTATCAGATTACCACTTTCAAAATCTGCTCCTCGGGCAATCTGGGCTTTCATAATCTTATCCGTCTCTTCCAGCAAAATAGGAATAAAGCGCAGTGCAATGGACATCATCATGGCCACCTCATGCACGGGCACCTTGAATATTCGCAAAGGGCGCATCATTTTCTCCATGCCGTCCGTCAAATTATTAGGTGTGGTGGTCAGGGTCATTACAGAAGAACCAATAATCAGCAGGGACAATCTGATAGCCATAGTAAAGGCCATCCATAATCCCTCTTTCGTGATGGTCAGCTTCCAGAATGTAAGCAAAGCCTCACCGGGAGTGAGAAAAATATTAAATACTACCGTAATCATCAACAGCAACAAAATAGAACGCATACCTTTTACCATAAACTTAAAAGGTACCCGTGAAAAACGGATTACTGTTGCCAGAAACAAAGCGGCCACCGCATATCCGGCTATATTCTTAAAACAAAACAGGGAAATAATATATAGCAGGGTGCCTCCCAGCTTCACTCTGGGGTCCATCCGATGCAATACCGATTCCGTCTGATAATATTGACCAATTGTTATATCTCTCAGCATTGTTAATATCCATGCCTTTCTAATATCTGCATGTGGGCAATTTCTGTAAATAGCCCTGATAAGGTAATGTTCTTCCTGCCTTTTCCGGTCCAGAAGAAAATCTATCCCCTATCTCCGTAATGTCCGGAGAATTTCCTCCGCGGCCTCCTCTATAGTGGTAACCTCCGCATCCACAGGAAAGCCCTTTTCGTTTAATGCATGCATAATATATGTCACCTGGGGTGCAGCCAGTCCGATTTCCTCCAGCTCCTTATAATGCTTAAAAATCTCTTTGGGCACATCATCATAAAGCACCCGTCCCTTATTCATTACCAGAATACGGTCCACATACTCTGCCACATCCTCCATGCTATGGGATACCAGAATAATGGTCATCCCTACTTCCGTCTGCAGCTTTTTAATCTGGTCCAAAATCTCATCCCGGCCCTTAGGGTCCAGACCTGCGGTAGGCTCATCTAAGATCAGCACCTCCGGCTTCATAGCCAACACGCCTGCTATCGCCACACGACGTTTCTGTCCGCCGGACAGTTCAAAGGGTGACTGATAGTACAAATCCTCCGGAAGTCCCACCAAACGCAGTGCTTCAAAGGCCCGAAGCTCTGCTTCTTTCTTGGATAGCCCCAAATTCTTGGGACCGAAACACACATCACTAAAAACATCTACCTCAAAAAGCTGGTGCTCCGGATACTGAAATACCAATCCCACCTTACTACGAAGCTTTTTCATATCGAAATCTTCGTCATAAATATCTTCGCCATTATAATAGATACTGCCGCTCGTAGCGCGGACCAGACCGTTCAAATGCTGCATAAGCGTAGACTTACCGGAACCGGTATGCCCAATCACACCAATAAACTGACCATCCGGTATTTGCAAGCAAATATCATCCAGTGCCTTCATAGCCAGGGGCGTATCTTCCCCGTATATATAATTAATATGATCCAAAATAATAGACATCTTATTTTCGCCTCATTTTATCGATACTTCTCTAAAGCAGCTACCAGTTCCTCTCTGGTAAGAATTCCTTTCGGAAGAGGAATCCCTCTTTTTTGCAATTCATGAGCAAGTAAGGTCACCTGGGGAACATCCAAACGCAAGGATTGTAGCTGTTCCACCTGAGAAAAAATCTCCCTGGGTGTTCCCTCCATGGCAATCTTGCCCTGATCCATTACAAACACCTTGTGGGCATGAATAATCTCTTCCATATAGTGG
>JAFUKS010000031.1 GCA_017473445.1 Lachnospiraceae bacterium | reverse complement strand
GGGCATATTGCAGGCGTAGGCAATGTGCATCCTATAAAAGACACCGTTAATAACCACTCCCGAATGGGCAGCTTTTAGAAAATCCCCAAGGGTAGCCCTTGCTGCAGGCGGCAGATTGGGCCGGGAGCAGAGCCACGGGAGCCGGGCATGCGGATAGGGAGGGATGGGGGTGTAGCAAGGACCAGCGGGAAGAAGGGGGCATAAAGGAAGGCGAGGGGGCATAGGTTAGTGGAAAAGAAAAGGATGAAATTATGGATTGCAGGGAAAGGATTTTGTCCAATGACTATTATGATGTAATAACGGATTTTCCTTTTAATGTGGAGAGGCAGGAAGAGTTTGACTTATGTTTTACAATCATTGATAATCAGTATAGTCTAATTTATGTGAATCGTGAGGGTGTACAGGATCTGGAAGAGAATTTTTTTGCCTATCAGAGGATTCCCAAACTGTATGCGCCCATGCAAGAGGCTTTTGATTCTTATGACTGGTATGTATCGGGGATTGTCAGTGCCCAACGGCCGCCTTTGGATTTGGATGGAACAGGTGTTGTGATATGCATACCGGATTCCGGTATTGATTATCGGAATCCGGCTTTTCGGAATGGGAATGGTGATACCCGCATCCTGGCCATTTGGGACCAAACGATTCAAACAGGTACGCCGCCTGAATTATTTTCCTATGGAAGTGTATATACTCGCGAGGACATTAACAGGGCATTAAGGTCAGATAATCCCTATGAAATAGTTCCCTCCCGTGATGAGACCGGTCATGGGACCCAGATGGCAGGAATAGCCTGTGGTTATGTAGAAAACAGGTATGTAGGGTCTGCACCAGGAGCACAATTGGTCATAATTAAGCTTAAGGAAGCAAAGGAATACTTGCGAGAATTTTACCTTATTGCAGAGGGAGCAGTAGCTTATCAGGAAAATGATATTATGGCGGCGATGGCCTTTGGAGATACCTTTGCAAGGACTTTTCGTAGACCCGTGGTCAGTTGTCTGGGGGTGGGTACCAATCAGGGGGATCATAATGGTAGCTCTGTATTATCCTTGTATTTGAATGAGTTATCTTTGCGGCGTAGCCGTGGGGTAGTGGTTTGCGGAGGAAATGAAGGAAATGCAGGACATCATTATCAGGGATTATTGCGCAATGAAGCGGACGCAAGGGAACGCCTGACAGAGGAAGTGGAACTACGGGTGGAAGAAGGGGTTACAGGATTTGTTTTGGAATTCTGGGGAAATGCCCCGGATATTTATACCGTGGAGGTGGAAACACCCGGTGGAGAGCGGGCGGCAGCCTCTCCGTTGCAGCTACAACAAAGTATTACATATCCCTTTGTATATGATGATACGATTCTCACTGTAGATAGTGAACTGGTGGAGTCTTCTTCCGGTGAGCAACTAATGCTTTTTAGACTGGAAAATCCCACACCGGGAGTATGGACCTTTCGGGTCACGGCAAGGGGAGCTGTATATAACGGTATCTTTCATATGTGGTTACCGGTGACTTCCTTTTTGGGTCGCTTGGCCTATTTTTTGGAACCCACTCCTTTTGTCACATTGACAGAACCGGGTATGACCAGAGAAGTGATTACTACCAGTACCTATAATGCGAATGATAATAGTTTCTACCTGAATTCCGGCAGAGGCTTTACCCGCTCCGAAACAGTGAAGCCGGAATTGGCGGCACCCGGAGTAAATATTTCTACCCTTCAGGGTAAAAATACAGGGAGCAGTCTGGCGGCAGCATTGACGGCCGGAGCGGTGGCGCTATTTTTCCAATGGGCAGTAATTGAAGGAAATAATGAGGTGGTAGAGACCCGGGAAATTAAAAATTATCTGATACGTGGGGCGGAACGGGAAACTGATGAAGAATATCCGGATCGCCAGTGGGGATATGGGACATTGGATTTGTATACGGTGTTTGAACGATTGAGAGGATAAAATATTGGGGGAGGTCGTTGGAAGGAATCCTATATGTCAGAGCTTCATTTTTGCTTCGTCGGAAGCATATATTAAAAGAAAAACGGTAAAATATATGCAGAATGATTGGAAAGAAAAAATAACCCTGGACACTTGTACTAAAATTACATTACAACTGTTATTCGGACTTATCTGTTTGTGTATGGGAATCTTGATCGGTCAAGGTCAGGGAGATATGCTTACGCCTGCCACTGCCCGGGTATCAGAGACTGATGAGACAACAGTGCGAAACTGGGGACTTTCTTTTGACAAGGATGGGGGAAGTCCACGGGTGGATATCGGGCAGGAGATATTATCCGGGTATGCTGCCCATTACATAGGAAATACAAAGGAAAACAAGGTATATCTGACCTTTGACTGCGGATACGAAAATGGAAATACGGAAGCAATTCTGGATGCTTTAAAGGAACACAATGTATCAGCTACTTTCTTTGTGGTGGGACATTATCTGGAATCGGCACCGGAGCTGGTCATGCGTATGGTGGAGGAAGGGCACACTGTGGCCAATCATACCTATCATCATCCGGACATGAGTAGTATTAAAAGTCAAAGCAAATTTCAAGAGGAATTAGAACAAGTCAATAAGGCCTTCTTTGACTTAACCGGACAAGAAATGGTAAAGTTTTACAGACCGCCCCAGGGCAAATATACCCTGGAAAATCTGAAGCAGGCAAAAGAAATGGGGTATCAAAGCTTTTTCTGGTCCCTGGCTTATGTGGATTGGAATAAGGATAAGCAGCCGGACCCGCAAGAATCTATAGAGAAGCTGTGTAGCCGCATTCATCCCGGGGCAATTGTGCTGCTTCACAACACTTCCGATACCAATGGGCAGATAATGGGGGATTTGCTCACGAAATGGGAGGAAATGGGGTATCAGTTCGGGACCTTACAGGAGCTTTGTGGGAAGTGATAGGTATTATAAAAATAGTGCCAAGAAAGTAAATGTGCTTTCTTGGCACTATTTTTTATATTGTGGAATACGAGGCTATTGTGTCATTAGCATAACGTAGGGCGTTAAATAAGCGAAGAAGTAGTTAAATGGGAACATGTGTTATTTATAAAATGTCGAAATATGACGAGGTTGAGAAATGCTCAATAGTGCAGATGCTATTGTAGGTTTATAATGAATATGCCTCCCAATCTGGATACCACGGACAAGCTGTTTATGAAACACTCTTCCAAACCGTATAATCCTAAGTTAGCCAATATATTTTTCAAAAGCGGCTTGATTGAGGCTTGGGGAAGGGGCTTTGAAAAAATTAAAGAAGCTTGTGGGCTGTATGACGGACCGTTGCCGGAGTATGAGATTAATGCAGCAGGGATTATGGTGTTGTGTAGGGCCTGTGATAGGTATTTGGAACTGATGCGAGATGCTGTGCAACATCTTGGTCAGAGTGACCAAGAAAGTGACCATGATAATGACCAAGATATGGCGAAGCAGATAATTGGATTTTGTAAAGAACCAAGATCTGCAAGTGAAATAATGCAAAAATTCAAATTAGAGCGTTCGCATTTTAGAAGACATTATCTAGATAAGATGCTCGAATCTGGTGAATTGCAGAGAACTGAGCCAGACAAGTTGAAAAGTAGGAAGCAAAAATATTATTCGTAACCGTATCATGACTAAGTCGGTATGATGTGGTTAAGTATGCGTTAGGAGGTGTCACATATCTAGCATAACTAATGTGAAAAATGGAAGGGAGTGGTTTTTAGATATTGTTTGACAATCCTTGTACGCAAGGGATATAGTAGGTGCCATTAATCAAGAAAAGTAAATAAAATAGGGTATAGAATCGGTAATTGGGATAAAAGACGCTCAATATTAGAAGTCTGTATGGAGAGAGAATAAGCAAATGGCATATATCCTTTAACGCTTATATTAATAGTGATATGTAGAACCAGAGAAAGAACTATATGATGTGGAGGAAATTGTATATGGGTAATGTACTAATTGTAAAGAATAATGACATAAGTAGCGATATATATATTTACGCTAAGAAAAGTTTTGATAACGGTAAAAAAGGATATTATAATGCAAAGGATAATAGTGATAATGAAAACTATTTGAAGAAAATAAAAGATGAGTTTGGCAAAGATGGACTTATTCTTTTTATAACGTACGATTATTTGAATGAGGACATAATTCAAAATATGTTTATTGGTTCGGGAGTGGAGATTACGGATCAAAATAATATTGAATATCAGATGAAAATATATTTGTCTGACGAAAATGATATGAGAGCTATGGAGAGTATTATAGATAAAATAGATTTAGATATGTCAAAAGATTTTGAGCCAAATTGCTATATTATTATGAGTACTATGGATAGCCTTTTTTGTGAATTGCATGAAAGAATTGTAGCAAGAAATCACATAACTTTGTCCTACGGGGAATCTAAGGAAGAATCGGAGGAGGAAACCTATCAATTACATAGTTTGGCGCAAAAAGATACAGAAGCACTGAGAGTATAT
>JAFUKS010000030.1 GCA_017473445.1 Lachnospiraceae bacterium | reverse complement strand
CCACCTACAATGCTACCGACAAGAATCCTGTCAAGTCTGAGAAGCCCAAGGTAATGATCTTAGGCGGCGGTCCTAACCGTATCGGACAGGGTATCGAGTTCGACTACTGTTGCGTACACGCATCTCTGGCATTAAAGAAATTAGGTTTTGAGACCATTATCGTAAACTGTAATCCGGAAACCGTTTCTACAGACTACGATACCTCCGATAAATTGTACTTCGAGCCTCTGACTCTGGAAGATGTACTGAGCATCTACAAGAAAGAGAAGCCCGTAGGTGTGATTGCACAATTTGGCGGACAGACTCCTCTGAATCTGGCAAGCGATTTGGAAAAGAACGGTGTGAAGATTCTGGGTACCTCTCCCTCTGTAATTGATTTGGCTGAGGACCGTGATTTGTTCCGCGAAATGATGGAAAAGTTAGAGATTCCCATGCCCGAATCCGGAATGGCTACTACCGTAGAAGAGGCTCTGGAAATTGCGCACAGAATCGGTTATCCCGCAATGGTTCGTCCTTCCTTCGTACTTGGTGGACGTGGTATGGAAGTGGTATATGACGATGCAGCTATGGAAAACTATATGAAGGCTGCTGTTGGCGTAACTCCTGACCGTCCTATTCTGATTGACCGTTTCCTGAACCACGCATTAGAATGCGAAGCAGATGCTATCAGTGATGGTACCCACGCTTTTGTTCCTGCTGTAATGGAGCATATTGAGTTGGCAGGCGTTCACTCCGGTGACTCCGCTTGTATCATTCCTTCCGTACACATTACCGAAGAGAATGTAGCTACCATTAAAGAATATACCAAAAAGATTGCAGAAGAAATGCATGTAAAGGGTCTAATGAACATGCAGTATGCAATTGAGAATGGCAAGGTATTTGTTCTGGAGGCAAATCCCAGAGCATCCCGTACCGTTCCCTTGGTTTCCAAGGTATGTAATATCCGCATGGTGCCGCTGGCAACCGATATTATTACCTCCGAGATTACCGGCAGACCTTCTCCCGTTCCCGGACTGAAGGAACAGGTAATTCCTAACTACGGTGTGAAGGAAGCAGTCTTCCCCTTCAATATGTTCCCTGAGGTAGACCCTCTGTTAGGACCTGAAATGAGATCCACCGGTGAAGTACTGGGATTATCTCCTTCCTATGGCGAAGCATTCTTTAAGGCACAGGAAGCTACCCAGTCCAAGCTTCCTCTGGAAGGTACCGTACTGATTTCTGTAAACCGTAAGGACAAAGCAGAAATCGTAGATGTGGCTAAGATTTTTGCAGACTGTGGTTTCAGAATCGTGGCTACCGGCGGTAACTATGATGTGATTTCTGCCGCTGGCGTTCCCTGTGAATGTGTAAAGAAGCTCAGCGAGGGCCGTCCCAACGTACTGGATATGATTACCAACGGTGAGGTACAGCTCATTGTGAACTCTCCCGTAGGCAAGGACAGCGTTCATGATGACAGCTACCTGCGTAAGGCAGCTATCAAGGGTAAGATTCCTTATATGACCACTGTAGCAGCTGCTAAAGTAACCGCTGAGGGTATCCACTATGTGAAGAATCATCCCGCAATGGAAGTAAAGTCCTTGCAGGAGTTGCATAGCGAGATTCACGACAAATAATAACGTGTATATTGAAAAGACCCATTCCCGGGTCTTTTCTTTTATCCAAAATTTACTAAATCTTCAAAATAATACAAACGAAAAACTGTTGACGAAAGACCGCATACATGATAGTATACTTTGAGAACAATTAAAATCTACCGAAGAAAAGGAGTCCCCATGGACAATATGAATGAAGCACTTTTAGAGGCCTGGCTCAGAGTTTCCACCTCTATCAATAATTCCCGATTGGTTTCTGAACTATCCTATAATGAATCATTGATTTGCAATCTCCTATACAAAAATATGATGGCTCATTCCGGGCAGTTTCTTACTGCCACAGATTTGTGTGCCGAGACAAAAATGCAAAAATCATTGATGAACCGTACCCTGAAGCAATTGGAGGCCAGGGGGATGATTACCCGTTCGCGCTCCGAACAGGACAAACGGCGGATTTATATCTATCTGAACATGGAACAGATTAAGCAGTATGAACTGCAACATGAGAAAATACTGGACCTGATCAATGCCATTATCGGTGAACTTGGAGAAGAAAATACGCTCACTGCCATCGATACACTCAACACCATTGCCCAGGTTGCAAATAAATTATTTTACTAGAACGGAGATTACAAATGCTTAGAATATTAGTGGATTCTGCGGCAGACTACCTGCCTGCAGATGCTGCCCTTAGAAACATTGAATTTATCCCTTTGACCGTTACCATGGATGAAATATCCTATCAGGACGGTATCGATTTGACACCGGATGAATATTATGAAAAGCTGGCCAAGGCCGAGAATTTCCCCAAGACCTCTCAGCCCTCTCCCCAGGCCTTCGCAGACATCTTCCAGGATGTAAAGGATAAAGGGGATGAAATGATTTGCATTACCCTGGCTGCTGCCTTAAGCGGTACCTACCAGAGTGCCAATATTGCCAAAGATTTAGTGGATTATGAACATATTCATATTATTAATTCCAAAACCGCAACCGTGTCCATCCGCTTTCTGGCTGACTTGGCCAGAGACTTAAGCGACCAAGGTGTTCCCACCTTGGAAATTATAGAGCAGGTAAAGGCTCTCCGGAGCAAAATCAAGGTGCTTGCTGCCCTGGATACCTTGGAATATCTGTACAAGGGCGGACGTTTAAGCAAGGGCGTAGCTACCATTGGAGAAATGGTAAACTTAAAACCCATCATCTCTCTGGACAGTGAAGGCGCGATTATGGTACCCGGTAAATGTGTAGGCAAAAATAAAGCTACTCAGTTTATTCTAAAAGGCTTAAAGGAACTAAAAGTAGATTCCAGATTTCCTCTCTACACTGTTTACA
The DNA here is from genome assembly GCA_017473445.1 of Lachnospiraceae bacterium. Classification (GTDB taxonomy): domain Bacteria; phylum Bacillota; class Clostridia; order Lachnospirales; family Lachnospiraceae; genus Acetatifactor. Next base: position 3,933 of record JAFUKS010000030.1, on the reverse strand, counting down.
CTCTGGGTACTGATAATTGTCAGCACCTGGAAAATAAGATTACCGCAGAAGGCTTTACTGTAGGCAAACGCTTGCAGGTGGGTGCCACCATCGGCTCCCACATCGGTCCCGGCGTGTTTGGCATCATCTTCGTCCAGCAATAAAGGTATTGTGTATACAAAACTCCGACGCCCGAACCGGCTATGGGGCATATATTCTAATTCAGGCACGCTTTCGCTACGTGAAAAGCGTTACGTTACTAAGCTCGATAAAAGGCCCTTAAGGATTCTTACGCATATTATACTATGCTGAGTATCCTTAAGGGCCTTTTATTTACCTCGCTAAGTAACGACGTTTTTCAAGTACCTGAATTCAGAATATATGCCCCACAGCCGGTTCCGGGCGTCGGAGTTTTATATATACCTCATTTAGCTTCTGTTCTGCTGTTCTACCAGACGGTCTGCACCATATTTCTTACGCAGGGCAGGCTTTTCAATCTTGCCGGTGGCATTACGGGGCACTTCGGCAAAGATAATGGTCTTAGGACGCTTGTAACGGGGCAGCTCCTTGCAGAACTCTTCAATTTCTTCCTGGGTACAGCTCATACCTTCCTTGATGGCAATAATGGCACCGGTAATCTCGCCCAGACGCTTGTCCGGCAAACCGATAACCGCCACATCCTTTACCTTAGGATGGGTATTTAAGAAATTCTCAATCTGTACAGGATAAATATTTTCACCACCGCTGACGATGACATCCTTCTTTCTATCTACCAGGAAGATGAAACCATCCTCATCCTGCATTGCCATATCTCCGGTACAAAGCCAGCCATTCTTTAAAGTCTTGGCCGTAGCTTCCGGATCATTGTAATAGCAGGTCATGACGCCGGGACCCTTTACACACAATTCTCCCACATCACCGCGGGCTACTTCCACATTGTTCTCATCCACAATCTTACATTTCCAACGATAACCGGGTACGCCGATAGCACCTACCTTGTGGATATTTTCCACACCCAGATGTACACAGCCCGGGCCGGTGGATTCGGACAAACCATAGTTGGTATCATATAAATGATGGGGGAAATACTCCATCCAATGCTTAATCAAAGAAGGAGGTACCGGCTGAGCACCTACATGCATCAGTCTCCACTGGTCCAACTCATAATCTTCCAGCTTCAAGTCTCCTCTGTCCAAGGTATCCAGAATATCCTGAGCCCAGGGCACCAAAAGCCACACGATGGTACATTTTTCCTTAGAAACCGCATCCAAAATGGTCTCAGGCGTAGTACCTTTTAGGAGCACTGCCTTGCTACCTGCACACAGGCTACCCATCCAGTGGAATTTTGCGCCGGTATGGTACAGGGGCGGGATGCACAGGAACACATCGTTTCTGTCCGTCAAATGATGCTTCTGCTCCATCTCCGCAGCCTGCATCAGACTCTCATGATTATGTAAAATTGCCTTAGGGAAACCGGTGGTACCGGAGGAGAAATAAATAGCCGCATCATCCTCAGATTCCAAACGCACCAAGGGTGCCTGGCTGGAGCAATCTGCTACCAGCTCCCGATAGCTTTCTGCAAAGGTAGGACAACCGTCACCCACATAAATGAGCAGTCTGCCCTGACTTAATTTCTCTTCAATGGATTCCAAACGACCGATGAACTCAGGACCAAAGAACAATACCTGCACCTCTGCCAAATCCGCACAGTACTGAATCTCATCTGCCGCAAAACGGAAATTAAAGGGTACTGCAATGGCACCGGTTTTCAGAATACCGAAATAAATGGGCAACCATTCCAGACAGTTAAACATCAGGATTGCTACTCTGTCCCCTTTCTGTACCCCGCGGCTCAACAGCATATTTGCTACGCGATTAGCCTTCTCATCAAAAATCGCCCAGGTAATCTCTCTACGATAAGGGGTAGAGGAAGTCTGCTGTACCAGGTCAAATTCCTTCCAAATGGTCTTTCTATTGTCTTTCATGGAAGGATTCAGCTCCACCAGAGCCACCTCATCTCCATAAAGCTTATGATTGCGTTCCAATAAATCTGTAACAGGCATACTATTATGTCCTTTCGTTGGTTTCTATCCGTTCTTCTTTAGCACTTTAAAGTGCAAGCTTATTCTAAGATAGCATATTACTACCCAAAAGTCAATGAATACGCCGTTTCTATGCCTCATTTCAACTTTTTTAAAAAGTTTTTATAAAGACTTTACCTTTATGCACCTCCTGCTATAATAATACCTACGGGTGCTACCAATATGGGGTATGCGGTTAGTCCTCTGATTCAAATGTATTCTATGGATACATAACAAGCTTTCCATCTCGGGAAGACTACTTGATGAAGGAGGGATGTGTATGTTGACTATCGAAGGTCTGATTGCTGTAATCAGTCTGCTTTTGACTGCTTTCGGCTTAGGATATGCTGTCGGATATAATCATAAGGCACAAAAATAACCGCCCAAGCCTACCAAGCAACGCGGTTACTTTTGTAACTAAGAAATTGAGGGCTAACCGTATATTCGGTAGCACCTTTTCTAACGCCATTATATGTCACGCCATATGTATCTGTCAACAAGAAGCATTATTTTCCTTTCCCCATCCTCTCACATACTCCAGAAGTGGCTCCAAACACTTTTTGTCAGTCCAATCACACTTCCTTTTATAAACCCTTTTGTAATGCATCATTTACTGCGTTGATTATGACCTGACTGGATATGGTAGCACCGCTGACTGCATCCACATTATATGTATTTTGTAACATCATTTCATCTACAATCACATTTGCCCCACTGCCCAGGCCGTTTTGATGCTCTAATATCTGTATATCTTTGATCGTCCCATCCCGCACCAGTACCTCTACCTCTACAACCACTACACCTAATTGACTGTTCCCTTTATAAGTTCCGTCTTTTACATCACTCATATCAATCAGGACATTCTCCAATTGCAATGCCTCCTGTCTTGCACCTTCCAGCATCCGATAAAATCCTGTGACCATCCAAATAGTCAGTAGCAAAATCACGAAAAAAATAATTATCAATAATCTATATACTTTCTTCACACTTTTGCTCCATTCTATTCTTCAAATATTGAATCAAGGGTTCTGCATAAACTTCCGAAGAAATATCATAGGAATTCTTAATAGCCTGTGCAAAGCCGTTTTCCAACTCATCCTTTTCCTTCTTCTTATCCATCACGGCAGCCATCATCTTCATCAACAGCTTCTCAGGCAGCTTCATCTTTTCATAGCAGATTCCACTTTGCATATAATAATGGGCCACATTTGACAGTTCTTCCTCAGACAAATTTGTCTTCCACATTTCCTCTATGACAGTTTCTGCTTCGTTTGGTGTTCCACCCGTAGCAAATACCACCAATTCCTTAGCTTCACTGGCTTCAAACATCTCTTTTGCCTGTTTCAAGCCGTTTATCATTCCGGCATAAAGACCGCCACCGAAAACCACAATCTGATACTCGGACATCCTTTCAACTGTCACATCTTTGGCATCCATCAGTGCAGCTCCCGCAGCTCCCGCTATAATTTCTGCATAACTCTTGGTAAAATTCGTTTTACTCTTATACACTATTAAAACTTTCATCTGTTAATCTCCTGTAATCTTCTTCAAATTATCTTCCATTTGCACAATCGTCTGTATGGTTATGCCCAGTTGTTCCTCCGAAATCCCCTGAAACATCGCCGTCACTGCTCTTGCACTTTGCACATCATTCTCCGCACAAAACCGCATGCATTGCTCCGTAAGCAGCACCCGTTGTTTTCTCCTATCTGTCTTGTCCGCTACAACGGCTACAAAACCCTTCTTTTCCAGCTTTAACAATATCTGCTTTACATTTTGGTGGGAACTGCCCATGATTTCTGCCAGCTCCTTGATGGTAGGACTTTCCTTACAGAGATTGATGCATATAATTGCAAAAAACTGTTTCCAGCTG
>JAFUKS010000029.1 GCA_017473445.1 Lachnospiraceae bacterium | reverse complement strand
GCTTATGGCAGGGACGTTTTTTATGCCCTATATCTTCCCGGTCCACCCCTGTACTTCTGCCTGCTGCTACCGCCTCCCCCCCCTACTCTCCCTGCCCCACCGCCCACTCTTCTGCTTCCCCACCAGCTATTTAGGCTGTCCCTTGGTTGGATTTTCAAAAACGCTCTTTCGGTTAGGGACAGTGTCTTTTACACAATGAACATAGCCCGCTTGCTGTAGGCCCCTCAAAGACAGCTCCTACTTTGAAACAATGTTCCGGGTAGATATATTCCCACGGCATACGTTTCGTGCCATCAGTTGTCTAAGCAAACGCGGGAAGATGAGCACAAGGGACAGGCACGCACCAAAGGGGACTTCCATGTCCCCCTTGTGCTCAGCCCACATCCATGTGGGCTGGCCTTGTTAATTAAGCGTTTGCTAAGACAACGGTGTGGCAACTTCACTTGTCATGCCCGTTGGGAATATATCTACCCGGAAACATTGTTATCAAAGTAAGAGCCGTCTTTGAGGGGCATATTGCAGGCGTAGCCAATGTTCATTGTATAAAAGACACTGTCAATAGACACTACCGAAAGAGCGGATTTTAGAAAATCCCCAAGGGTAGCCTTTGCTGGTGGGGAAGCAGAAGAGTGGGCGGTGGGGCAGGGGGAGTAGGGGGCGGTGGCAGGCAGAAAATCTTGGGGGTGGACCGGAAAGATATAGGGCATAAAAATTGCAATTCCATATAGTGGTGTGGTAAAATATGTACGGGGAGAAGTGAAGGAGGAAGAATTTATGAAGAGAGTGAAAAAATTATTGGCTTTATCCGTGGCAACAGGTGTGCTTTTGGGTACGGTATCTACTGCTTCTGCAGCTGAGGTGAAGGACTTCTTTGATGCTAAATACTATGCGGGAAGATATGAGGACCTGAAGGCAGCCTTTGGTGAGGATGAGGCAGCTTTATGGGAGCATTATCTGACCTTTGGTATTAAGGAGGGACGTAGTGCCAGTGCGAATTTTGATGTGCAGAAATATCGTGACAGTTACGTGGATTTACAGAAGACCTTTGGTAGTGAATGGCCGGCTTATCTGAATCACTACATCACTTATGGCATTCCCGAGGGTCGTGACGGGGGCGGAGAATTTGATGCAGCTTCCTATGCAGACAGACACAGTGATTTGAAAGCGGCCTTTGGTTATGATTATGACAAGCTCTATGACCATTATCAGACCTATGGTCAGAAGGAAGGACGAAATGCTTTGTCCCAGGTGGTGACGGAGGAGCGGCTGGCTGCAGCATATGCAGAACAAAAGGCTGAGCAAAATGTTGGCGATAGCGGCGAATCAGGAGAAGAACCACTGCCCGGTCCCGGACAACAGCAACCGGATGGTGAATATAGAGAGGATTTTCCTGATGGAAGCTATATGATATATGAGGTGGAAAATAATGTCATAAGAAAAGAGACATACTACACTGCAGGTAATACAAAGGAATCCGTATACATCTATAATAGCAAAGGTCAAGAAACAGAACACACACAGTACGATGCAGTTACAGGAGAGATGATGACGAAAGACACCAACATCTATGACGCTGCAGGAAACTTAATAGAAGAAGTGTCCTTGGATGTGGCCAATGATTTTACAGTGCGCCACGTATATGAATACGAGAATGGTCTGAATACTCAGGTGTTAGAATACCATAATGATGTATTTGTAGGGAAAATGCTCTATACCTATAATGAGCAGAAGCAGCAGGTAAAAGAAGTAAGAATAAATAATTGTGGTGAGACGAGCGGTATCACCACATATGAGTATTATACTTCCGGTGAACGGAAAAAGCAGATTTCTTATTATGGGGATTCTGACAAGATAGAGATGGTATATGAATTCTATGAAAATGGGTATACGAAGTCAGAAGTATTTTATGATAGTGAAGGGACCAAGATCCATGAGGTAATCTATGATGAGCAGGGAAATGAAACCTATCGCTATCCTGCTGAATAGATAGGGAAACCAGTAAAAGACCCCATAAAAGGGAGGATGCCAAGGAAGCTAGCTTCCTTGGCATTTATGAAAAAGTTATTTATTGAACAATTAACTGTCACTCGCGCATTAGTTATTTGTTTCTATGGTCTTAGTATATCGTGGAGAAATGTCTAAAGTTTGTTAAATGGCTGAATAAATCTTGAATTAATTGTTAACAAAATATGAACAAGGCGGCAAATATTTGCCGCCTTGACGCTTTATTTTGCAATAATTCACAAAATACACAAAAATAGTTTGAAATCTGACATTGTTTTGTCTAAAATTACTTATCTAATTTTTCGGGTTCGGGATAGTCTACACCAAAGGTATCTACAACTACGCTTTCCATTACCCAGGGCTCCAGAGGTTTGTCGTTCCAGTCGGTGGGTGTATCAGCAATTTTGTTTACTACATCCATGCCTTCAATAATCTTACCGAAAGCAGCGTAACCGCCATCCAAATGGGGAGAGTTCTTGTGCATGATGAAAAACTGGCTGCCTGCGGAGTCGGGATGCATGGATCTGGCCATGGACAACACGCCTTCGGTGTGCTTCAAGTCATTCTGGAAGCCGTTCTGGGCAAACTCGCCCTTGATGCTGTAGCCGGGACCACCTGTGCCTGTGCCGCTGGGACAACCGCCCTGAATCATAAAGCCACGGATAACACGATGGAAAATCAAACCATCGTAGAATTTCCTATTTACCAGGCTGATAAAGTTATTAACGGAGGTGGGTGCGATTTCGGGATACAATTCCAGCTTCATCACATCTCCGGATTTCATTGTGATAGTTACTATCGGATTCTGTGCCATAATAAATTCCTTTCTGAATACAAATGGATACGCATACCATGAGAAAATGTAGTATAATCATGGTAACATTCTTCCGATATTGTACCTTAAAATAAGCGGAAGGTAAAGAGGAGAAGTGCATGCAAATGTATTTTCTGAAAAAAATTCACGCAGTGATAATAAATGAACAGGCACGGAAGGAATTGGAGTGCTGGGCAAGGGTATATAAGGATGGTCCCTTTGAGGTGGAGATAGTAAGCTCCCTACCACCGGAAGGAACTGTATGCAAAGAAGCCAACATATCGCTGGAGGCTTTAGAGGAGCAGCAGGGTAGTCTTTGGATTACGGATTGTCCCGATATTGCAAAAATATTGCTGTCCACAGCACAGGGGACGAATCGGAAAAGAGCAGTGTTGGCTTATTTTCATGATTATTCTGACGAAGAAAATGCTTCCGATTACGATGGTACCACGTCTCATAAGGATTTTGGCTGTTGCAGATATGCCATGATGCATCCCTTGGAGCTGGACGGGGAATATTTTGAATTGATTTATCGTCGCCTAAAGGGGCTTCCCTGGGATATACTGGAGACGAAGCGGTGTAAGCTACGGGAGAGCACTGTAGCAGATGTTCGGGACTTTTACGAGATTTACAGGGAGCCGTCCATTACGGCATATATGGAAAATTTGTTTCCCACGCCGGAGGAGGAAAGTGCATATCTGGAGGACTATATAGACAAGGTCTATGGCTACTATGATTTTGGAATATGGACGGTGCTGGATAAGATCACCGGTCAGGTCATCGGCAGAATAGGATTGTCCTATCGGGAGGGCTTTGAAGCACCGGAGTTGGGTTTTGTCATTGGCGTGCCCTGGCAGGGCCGTGGATTGGCATATGAGGTATCTGCGGCGGTACTTAGTTATGGAAAACGGGTGCTGGACTTTGAACGGGTGCAGGCCTTTGTGGAGCCCGGGAACGAGGCTTCACTGTCATTGTGCAGGAAGTTGGGCCTGAAAGAGATGGAACATTTAAAAATAGACCATAAAGAGTATATTCGCTTAGAAATTGTCTTGTAGAGACAGAGCTTGTATGGAAAGGGATAAAGAGAAAGTGCCTGTTTTGGGGCACTTCCTCTTTGCTTAACAAAATAATGGTTATGACTCAAGGGCTTTTATGGATACATTGTGAAAAAAGTTGCTACCTTCTTGAATTACAAATTCAACGTTAAGCTCACCGGTACCGGCCCCCTGGTTTCCGCCAAAGCTGCCCTTGTCCCCACGGCCACCATGGCCTTCGAAATCATCGTCGCCTTGTGGGGCACCATTTTCAGGCCGCTCCACGCCTTCTGGCAGTTCAGGCCGTTCCATGCCTTCTGGCAGTTCAGGCCGTTCCATGCCTTCTGGCAGTTCAGGCCGCTCCACGCCTTCTGGCAATTCAGGCCGCTCCACGCCCTCAGGAATTTCCATGCCTTCCGGCAACTTCATACCTTCGCCAAAATTACCGGCAGGCATGCCGCCACCTAAACCATCTGGACCGGCAAAGCCGCCCATGCCGGCAAAGCCGCCCCGTCCCTGGTTGGAAGCCATCTGGATGCTGTCACACCACAGGGTGTAGGTGCCGGGAGTTAAATCCGGGGAAGAAACTACCAGATAGATATAATCATTGGCAGGTGTCCATTCGTCCACAATTTGTTCCTTATCATTTTTCAAAGTATAGGTGGTACCGCCTTTTTGCCTGTCGCCAAAGGTAAATACGGCATAGGTCTGGGAGCCATCCTCCAGACGGTCATACATATTTCCGGAGGCGACTACAGTGCCGCCATTTACATGGATACCCATGTCGGAGTCGATACCGGCATCCCCACTGGTGCTGCAAGCTGCCGCAATCACAGTACCACCGTTGATTACCAGCCAGCCATTGGAATCAATACCATCTCCTTCGCCGGTGGAACCGGTTACCTGTAT
>JAFUKS010000028.1 GCA_017473445.1 Lachnospiraceae bacterium | reverse complement strand
GCTATTCTGGCATGGATATTTATACCACGCCTGCTTATATTGTTTGCTGCCAAGCAGGTCACCCCGGACGTGGGACCGGCGGCAGAATACTTTACGGAATATGATAAAACAATAATAAATGTAGATTATACACAAAATATTTCCCATGACGGATTAACCATAACCCTTCCCGGAAATTTCGTAGAACATGAACTTACTTTGGAAAACACCATCATGTATATTCTTCCGGCTGAAGGCGAAGAGGCTGCTCAAGAAAGTATTGTATTCATGGCTGTTTCCGATTTAAGTGACATGAATCTCTTCAGCGAAGAAAATATGGCAGATCTTACAGGTGGGATGCTTGATACATTTGCTACCAATCGACTTATGAAAGGGTTTGAAGCACTGGGACACGGATTACCCGATTCCGCTTACAACACCTTTAAATCTACTGCCTTATTGTCAGAAGATGACTACAGCTTTTGGAATGTGAATCAAGGCTTTGCTTATGTCATTTCCGGCATGATAAAGAATACTTCCTTTATGGCAGACCATAACTACATATATGAAAACGAAAACATTTGTGGTATCATTCACGTAAGAGAGTTACCGGAAGATGAATGTAAATACTATATCGTGGTTGATATGTTCAGTACCGATGACCTTGGCTCAGCCCACGGATTACTAATCAAAACCAACCATCTGGATTTAGCATATGCTATGATTAATTCCATAATTATCGAGTAAATGTTGTCTCAAGTGCAAATATTGCTAATCCTATAAACCAAAGCAAAAGGCCGCACCCTGATTCGGGCCGGTAAGCTATTGCTTGACATGCTCCCGCAGGATGCTTAGAATCTCTTGGATTTCATAATAATACGTTAGCCTGCAAAAATGCGACCCTGTTTACAGGAGCAAGAGCATTTTTGCAGGCTGCTTTTAGTATTATGTATGAAATTCTAGAGATTCTTGCGTCCGAGGACTTGCGTCAAGCAATAGCTTACCGGCTCGGACCAGGATGTGGAATATTATTACCACATCAATATCTCATCAATCTTAGCACGTTCCTCATCGGTAAATGCGGTACTGTGAATGATTCCGATATTATCCAGTATCTGTGAAGGTTTCGATGCACCAATCAATACACTGGTGATGTCACCGTCACGCAGTATCCATGACAGTGCCATTTGTGCCAAAGTTTGTCCTCGCTCTTTTGCCAGTTCATTCAATGCACTTACCTTTTTTAAGGCTTCCTCAGAAATACTGGACTCATTTAAGAATCTGCCGTCTGTTTTCACTCGACTATCCTCCGGAATACCATGGAGGTAACGGTCTGTTAAAAGTCCCTGTGCCAACGGACTAAAGGTAATAATACCAATGCCGTTTGCTGCAGCATAATCCTTCAAACCATCCTTTTCAATATCCCGGTTAAACATATTGTAGCTGCGCTGATTAATAATAAACGGAGTACCCAGCTCCTTAAACATTGCCGCAGCTTCTATGGTCTGCTTTTTATTATAGTTAGATATACCTACATACAAAGCCTTACCTGCCTTTACGATACCGTCAAGAGCACGTACTGTTTCTTCCAAAGGTGTTCCCGGGTCCGGTCTGTGATGGTAATATATATCTACATAATCCAGTCCCATGCGTTTCAAACTTTGGTCCAGACTTGCTACCAAATATTTCTTGCTTCCCCAGTCTCCGTAAGGCCCCGGCCACATATCGTATCCGGCCTTTGTAGAGATGACCATTTCATCACGGTATGCCCGCAAGCCGGCATCTAAAATCTTTCCAAAGTTTTCCTCTGCCGCTCCCGGTATGGGACCGTAATTGTTTGCCAAATCAAAATGGGTAATACCATGGTCAAAGGCAGTATGACACATTGCCTGCATATTAGCAAAATCTGTATTTGTGCCAAAATTGTGCCAAAGTCCTAAAGAAACCTGTGGCAAAAATAAACCGCTTCTGCCACATCTTGTATATTTCATCTCCTCATAACGCTTCTCACTTGCCTGATACATCTTACGATTCCTCCCTTTTATCAAATACACCCACAGGGGTCATATAATACCCTATAAAGGACCCTTGAAATACGTCAGCACTTAATGAGCAGACGACTCTGTCCGGCTGCGAATTTAGTACTGCTACGTATTTCACGGAGCGCGAGCGCGTCCGTATAGGATATTATATGACCCCTGCGGGTGTATTTCTTTATTTTATACTTTAAATTTCTCCATGGAATTGTTCATTACTTCCATCTGACCCTTCAGCGATTCAGCATCTTCTGCCAAATGTGTAATGGTCATCATTTCTTCACTTAAGGTAGCATTGATTTCCTGAACGGAAGCTGCTGCCTGTTCGGAGATTGCAGCAATATTCTGCAATGAATCCGCAACATCTTCTTTTTCCACCGTTATCTGGTTCATACTGGTTCCTGCTGCATGAAGCTTATCTACCAGCTCTGTAGTTGCTTCATTAATATCCTTAAAGATACTGATAGTATCCTTTAAAGCTCCTACCTGTTCCTGCATCATACTTTCGGTAACCTTAGCAGAACGGCTGGTTCTATTTGTGGTCTCTGTAATTCCTTCCACTATCGTCTTAATCTGGTTTGCAGATTCTTTGGACTGTTCAGCCAGTTTACGAATTTCTTCCGCTACTACCGAGAAGCCACGTCCTGCTTCACCTGCTCTTGCCGCCTCTATAGATGCATTCAGGGATAACAGATTGGTCTGCTCTGCAATACCATTGATAACACCGATAATTCCCTGAATTTCCTTGGAACGCTTCGCAACCTCAGTAATTTCTTCACTAAGTTCCTTTGTAATCTCCGCAGTAGTATCTGATTTCTCGTTCAATACTTCCATAATACGGTTACCGTCTTCTACAGAATGCATTACGTTATCTGCCATCTCCTGCATAGCCTCTGTCTGTGCAGAAATATCTGTCAAATTCTCTGACAGGCTAATCATCTTCTGATTACTATTCTCTGTTTCTGATGCCTGATTCTGGGTACCTTCTGCCACTTCTTCCACTGCCATCAGAACCTGCTGCATGGATTCATTAATATCTACTGTCTTCTCAGCCAGATTAGCAGACATATCATTTACTGTCTCACCAAAATCACTGGTATCCTGAATCAGTCCCCGGATTCCTCCAAGCATCTGATTCATACTATTGGTCAACTGTTTAAATTCATCCTTACGTTTCGTAGTAAACTGAACTGTTAAATCTCCCTCTTCTACCTTCTTCAGACCATTTACTGTATCCTGCAGTGTCTTGCGGATGCCACGTGCAATCAAAACACCTAAGCCCAGGGCAATCAAACCTGCCACAACCACCAAGCCTGCTGTAACATATGCAATATTTCTTGCCTCTGCCAGAAGATTTGCCTGTGGTACTAATGCACACATCATTATTCCTGTAGTTCCTACAGGCGAGTAAAAATAGAGATAGGTCTTTCCACCTACAACTACTGTATTTAAGCCACCTATCTTACTTTCCTTGGTCTCCTCATAGAAGCTCTGACCAACAAAATACTGTCCGCCATGTTCCTCTGTACCCAAACCGTAGAATTCCGCTGTAATAGTGGAGTCATCCGGGTCGATGCTTATCTTGTCTGCTTCCACGCCGATTTCTCGACCATCTCCTGAAATTAATGCACGAATACTTCCTTCGCCCATGTCCATATCAATCAGAATATCTTTTACTTCCTGCATATTAATATCCATAATTAACATGGTATCGTTCTTCATCATCTTACGATAATATGCAAATGCATAGCCGGATGCTGCAGAAGCCATATTCTCATCTGCGTACTCATGATAGCCTCTCCAGCCTGCAATTTGTCCATTTGCCAGAAAATACTGTGCTTCTTCTGTATTTACAAAGCTGTCCCACGCATTATCCGGAACACTTCCTGCCAATGTAGAGATACCTTTACCGCCTATCGGAATAATAGTATAACTGGACACATAACTGTTGCTCTGCTTTATTTGTCCAAACATAGTCTTAATCGCCGCGTAAGATGATACCGCCTCGTCACTGGTCGGATCTTTATAATATTTTGAATAGTACTTGGATACGTCAGAATTACCTACTACTTCTGCCGCCTTCGTACTAACCGAATTACAAATAAGGTTTGTATAATCTGCCATAGCATTTACGGTTGTCATTGCAGACTCTTCACACTTGCTTAGGATTGCCTTCGAAGCAGTACTGTAGCTAACCACTCCCAAAACAATCATTAACAATACCGGCACCACTGCAATTACCATAAGCGTAGTCATGATACTGCCCGTTTTTCTGCCATTACCTTTATTCAGCTTTTTTTGTGCTTTTGAAGTCTTCAGTTTCTTTGCTTTCGGCTCCTTCACCTTTTTCTCCTTAGGTGTTTTCAGCTTCTTTTCCTTATCAGCCTTCATACCATTCACCATCCCCGTCAATATTTATGAATTGCTAATATGCCACT
>JAFUKS010000027.1 GCA_017473445.1 Lachnospiraceae bacterium | reverse complement strand
TCAGCTTATCTGCGTATTTGCTCATTTTAAAGAAATATGCCTCTTCCTTGGCAGGCTTTACTTCTCTGCCGCAGTCAGGGCACTTACCCTCCACCAGCTGGGACTCGGTCCAGAAGGACTCACAGGGAGTACAGTACAGACCTTCATAGGAGCTCTTATAAATATCCCCCTGGTCATAGAGACGCTTGAAAATCTTCTGCACCTGCTTCTCATGGTAATCATCAGTGGTACGGATGAATTTGTCATAGGAAATATTCAGTCTGTCACACAGTCCCTGGATAATACCCGCTACATTATCTACAAATTCCTTGGGAGTAATGCCTGCATCCTGGGCCTTTAATTCAATCTTCTGACCATGCTCGTCAGTACCGGTCTGGAAGAATACATCATATCCTTCCTTTCTTTTAAATCTTGCAATGCTGTCTGCCATAACAATCTCATAGTTATTTCCAATATGAGGCTTACCGGATGTGTAAGCAATGGCTGTGGTAATGTAATACTTATTCTTGCTCATTTTGTTCCTCCTTTTTCCGAAACGCGCCCTAAAAAAGTTTAAGCCCGCCTTCTATTATTTCCTAATAGAAGACGGGCATACGTCCGTGGTACCACTTCTCTTTATCCGTTCCTCTCAAAACGGACCTCACCGGGTCATCTTCACATAATGTAGCATAACCCTCTCCGCTGTAACAGGCGGAACCTGTCGCATCCTAACCCGAATAGAAACCATCGGCTCGGTGCGCTGCTCAGAAGCCATCTTCCACCGCTTTCCTCTCCATTCCTCTCAGCAATCAAGTCACTGCCCTACCTGTGTCACGCACGGTTCGGTGCAAACTTCCGGAATGTTCTCTGTAAAGCATCCTGACGGTGTACTCTCTTCGTCATTGCGTTTCTCTCTGAGTGTTAGATTAGCACAATTAACAATGTTCTGTCAATCTATTACTATTTAAATATTCCCGGGCGCAGGTTTCATCCACGTCCAGTTCTTCCATTAACTGTGCCAGAATGTCCTGTTCGCTCGCTCCGTATTTACGGGCAGTTTTGATGATGCCCATTGCGATACATTCCCGCTTAATTGCCTCTTCATTATATTGATAAATCGACATCGCAACCACCTCCGCTTTTTGCTCCGTCAAAAATTCTGCCAAAATACCAGCTTCTATACACTGGTCCACTGCAATCGGTACAGCCTTCTCTACAGACATGCTAAGACAGCATTTCCGTATAGCCTTCACAAAATACGAATATTCAGATAAAACCTCACATTTGCTAAGTATCTCATGCCCGCTCTCATAATTAATATTCACAGACCGCACTGTCAATTCAATACAACCCGGGCCACCAGTAAATGCATCCGATAACCTCTGAATAAATTAAATCCGCAAAATACAGAAACCCCCGTAACGGCATATTGGGACAGTAGGTAGACTGGTGCTCATACAAACACATATCACTATCCACAATGAACGACACATCATTTTTCATGGACATAAATATGGCATTATCCAGTGTGGTAATTTCTAGTGCATTCTCATCTGTATAGCTGGTATCATTCAGTGCATTATAGAGCTCTAAAAGTCTCTTCTTGTCCTTGAATAGCAGTCTAAAGACCCTATCCTTATAGCTTTTGTAAACAGGTACAATTTCATCCGTAATTTCCATATACATTCCCCTTTCCTACAGACGCAGGGAATGCCCCTTCAAAATCTGCATCCCCTACTTCAATTCATAATTGGATTTCAAGCAAGGATTCTTAAGCAGATTGGGCGTATGCCCGAAGAATAATAGATTAACAGACTACTTGTCAGAATTACTTTGCTCTGTATTTATTCTAGCAAAGTGAATTCTGACCGTCAATGTTATTTACGGATTTTACCCGATTATGATTTTACAAAATCTTACTACCATTAGCGGTGAGCCGGAACTTGGCTCCCAGCTTCTCGGCTGCACCCTTACACATCATCATCCGCCCCAGGAAAATATCAAAGTACTCGTACATGCTGCAGATACTTTCATCCACCTTGATGTCCAGAGTGATTACCATTTTCTCTGTATCAATCAGTAGATCCGTCTCTGTAACAGCGTAGTTTACCCGGTCATGAATATCAAAGTCCGCACCCTCCCGGACACGATTACGGCGCACATCGGTCTTGTCCGCAATAATAAGGGCCGCAGATATGGCGTCCATAGCACCGCCGGTGGATTCGTCATGATTACTGATAGCCGATACAATGGTTACCCTGTCCTCCAAAGAGATATCCAATCCTTTTAAAATATCATTGGCCAATAAACCGCCGTACTCCGCATGGTGCTTACGGTTTATGGCATTCCCGATATCATGCATAAAGCCTGCAATCTTTACCAGCTCCAGATCATGTGCACTATAGCCAAGGGTCTTCAGTATATATGCTGCCCGGTCCGCCACCAGGCCGCAATGAGCCTGGGCATGCTCCGTATAGCCAAGTACTCCCAAAATAGCATCACCCTTTTTCAGGAATGCCAGTACCTCTTCATTTTTTCTGATATCATCATAGGTTATCATCTCATTACCTCCTTTAAGACTCCTGCAATTCATAAAATCTCGCCCCATCAGGCCCCGTCACGCCCACATACAATGTATTGGTCAGACGTCCTTCTTTACAATAATGCTCCATCATCCACTTCGCCGAAAGGGGCATTTCCAATGTGCTGATTTCATTCAACGAAAACCATTTGCATGC
The DNA here is from genome assembly GCA_017473445.1 of Lachnospiraceae bacterium. GTDB lineage: Bacteria > Bacillota > Clostridia > Lachnospirales > Lachnospiraceae > Acetatifactor. The sequence continues at coordinate 7,918 of JAFUKS010000027.1, read as the reverse complement.
CCCCTCATTAGAAGATAAATTTACATCAACAGAATCTTTCAGTTCTGCGAAAAAATAATAATTCTGCCGTATCTCTCCTTTGGTTCTTCGCAGCACCACATATCGAAGTGCCAATCCATCAATATCTTCCGGATAAAGTCCCAACTCCTCATTCATTTCTCTAAGGACGCAGGCTTTGGCATCGTTCAGCTCTTCCTTTTCGAAATGTCCTCCCGCAGAGCCCGTCCAAACATTATTGACCACTCTGCCGCCTTCCTTGTACAGCAATAATACGTTATCGCCTTTGAGCAGGTATATCGCTGTCATGTTTCGCAATTTGCCGTTCATATATGTCTCCATATCTTCTCTTTCATTATTTTTAATCTCAGTTCAAATAGTCTACCAATCTCCTGTGCTCAATTACTCTCACAGGCTTGCACATATTTATCAGACCACAACTGCACCTCTATGTAATGCTTTCCGGTGGCTTGCATAAACTCATCAAAATCTCCGCCATGTTGATCCATAAGCCCACACAGTTCATTCATGGTAAGTATTTCCACACTCCCATTCTTTTGAAACTCCGCGCCACTGTCACCTATGGTAAAACTGATATGACAAGGTGCAATGTCTTTCAAAGGAATCCTTGTCTCAATACCATTTCCAAACCAATCACGAAGATAATCACTACCCTGTATCACAAAGGAAAGAGGATGCTTTTCTTCCGGTTGCCCTCCCTTTTCTGTAAATCTCTCATATAAATAAGCATCCTGGGCCTTGCGCAACCCGTAGTAATTATCAAAATCTGCAAAACGATAAAACGCCGTAGTATCGGGATGCGCTGCCGCCATCTCCCGGGCCAGCGCAAATGCTTCTACCTCCGGCAACCGCATGATATTCATAAGCGGTATGCAATCCGGGTGGCAATAATTTACCAGAATAAGTTCATCAAATGTTTTCATTTCTATTCTCCTTATGATTCTGGAAGTGTATCTTCTTTCGTCAACTTGGAATATATCGCTTCAGCAAACTGAAATTTTGCGTTCTCTCTAATGAACTAACACATCAGTTTCCTTTTTGTTTTGTTCTTTAATTGAAATAACAACTGCCATAACAAAAATAATTATTTTACAAAAATATAACACATATTGATTTCCACACATTGCTATTTGTGTGAAAACATTGATTAATGAATGTGTTATCACACATATCCATAAACTATTTGTCTTTATAAATAAAGCTGCTAAAATAAAGCAATTAGTCAACAATCCAAGTAAAAATCCAGACACCTGTACTTGTGGCAATGTTCCTTCAATGTAAAAATAAGAAAAATGCCATATTCCCCATAAAACAAAAGTAATCATCGTCGAGGTGATATAATTACAGCGTTCCTGCATAACTGGTTGAAAAACATATCTCCACCCTACTTCTTCAATCCCACCAAATATAATTGCTTTAAAAAATAGGATAATAGGAATATACCACGCATTTAACACTAATTTACCATCAAATGCGACATAACCAAAATCCAAGACCAAGAACACAAGAACCAATAAATAACTGCTAGGTTTTTGCTTTACAGCGAAAAAATCTTTTATTATTTTCTTCATACTGTACTTTTTGTATCTAATGGCAATAACAGTTCCCCATAGTGCAGATGAAACTCCTCCAATTCCAATAGCAACCATTCCAATAAGTGTCGTATAATCTACAACTATACCCAAATTACGCAATATAAAAACTATAATACATATCAGCCATATTTGCCCCAAAGTACCTAACAAATAAAGGGCAATTGCTCTATTTCGATTCATAAATATCTCCACAAAATTCAAGTGTATATTTTTCACTTTATAATTATTATTCTGCACTCTGCACCCATTCCAATTCCTTTGCCGGCACTACCATATAGTTTCCTGCCCCTTCACCAACACGCAAATATACATTCTTAATTCCCGCCTGAATAATCGTTCTGGCACATAAGGGACAGGGTTTGGCCTTATGTATGGAATTGTCCTTAGGATTCACGCCCGTCAAATACAAATCCGCCCCCATTGTCTGCTGTCTGGAGCAATTTAACAAAGCATTGGCCTCTGCATGAATGGCCCGGCACATTCCGTAGCCTTCCCCCTGATGCAAATCCCGCTTTATCCTGGGGCACACCCCGGTGTCGCAACAATTTTCAAACCCTCTGGGAGCACCGTTATAGCCTGTGGAAATAACCACATCATCCTTTACAATCACAGCTCCGTATTTTCTCTTGATACAGGTACTTCTATAGGCAAATACTTCCGCACAATTTAAATAGGTATCAATTTTGCTAATTCGTTCCCCTGTTTTCGGTTTAACCATATCTCCGCCCCCCTTAAATTATTTTCTTTCTATTATTTTGCCATAAATATAATTATAAAACCTTATAATATTTCCTACCATAATAGCTGCAAAAATACTACCTTCCCTAACTCCCTCAAGTCGTCCGATAAATGCAAGACAAATAATCGCTGCTATTAAAATATAGAAAATATCAAAAAAGATTTTAACATTCTCGTATTTCTTTCCGGTTACCATACTTATGGCCCGATTCATGGCCTCTCCCGGCAGCATTGCAACGGCTCCTTTTAACTGAATCCATATACCAAAAGCTAATATGATACAACTTAATAACATATAGATAAGTTGCTCTATATATGTAGCAACCTTTATACCTTTTATCAACCAACAGGAAAAATCGGTCATATATCCATACGCAAAAGCCAAAACTGTTTGTATTATAATTTCCAGCGGTTTACATTTCTTTCCCAGCAGCAATACCTGCACTGAAATTTGTAATACACCTAAGAGGTTTAACCAGCCGCCTAATGTAAAAATCGAACACACAAGAGAAACAGAATAAGGAACAGATGCTACCGGTGATGTTCCAAGTCCTGCCTTAGTCGAAAATGCCACACCCATAGATGCTATAAAAAGCCCTAATAGAAACAGCAGATATTGCCCAATAACATTTTTCTTTGATTTCATAGTACCTCCCATATTTAGATAACTATATGAGTAATTATCTCGTCATCAAATTTATTCGTGCCCTCAGACACACCAGAAGATGGAAAGTTTCCAGCGTTTGTTAAATTGGAAGTGATTACTCCGACAAACTGAAAGTTTATGAACTATCTTCTATCTTTTTTCTTGAGCAGTTTTTCGGGTTCTTTTACATAACTTCTCACTACACTTCCGCAATTCCGACAAATAGAATGATACAGTCCTGCTCCCCCCCACTTGTTATTTACCGCAGTTACCGCCCCGTAACCACCTTGCCAACTTTCTATCACTTCTGTTCCACCACAGAACGGACAATTTAATACATATTTGTCTTGCATTTCATTTCCTCCATCAACTTCAAATTTTCCGCCTTATATTTATCGAGAATACTCTTGAAACCATTTTATAAAGCGTGACTTATTGAAAATAATAAACTTATATAGTTCCCCGTTTTTCATATTAACTGTTGCAATAGGAAAGACTATCCACTTCCAAGAAATTTCTTTTATTTCCTGCATCGGCAAAACCAAATTTCTGTATTTTTTGTCAACCGTAAGCTTATTTGTCTTGTAAATAAGCGACTGACTGTCAAGATACAAACCGCCTCCGAGTATGCCATTATGACACAAACTGCAAACAAAAGATTTCATAAAAACATCCCTCCATTAATTTTCTATTTATCCCGAGACAAACACCGGTATCACAGCTACGTATTTACATTTCCACTGCCTTTCGGTAAATCTCTTCAATATGTATTTGCGTCGTATCCAGAATAGGGACACTAACATCACAAGCTTTAATTGCTAGTGATAATTCCGTACACCCCAATATCAATGAATCCGCATTTTCTTCGGAAATATATTTTTCTGCCAACTCAATTAGTTTTTGTCGGTCGCCGGGAATAACTATTCCATTTTCTAAATTGGGATAAATTAAACTGCCAATAATAGCGATGTCATTGTCATTTGGTATGATTGCAGTTAAACCAACCTCCTTCAATGCATTTTCATAAAATCCACTTTGCAGTGTAAAGCTTGTCCCAAATACAAGAACTCTTTTGTATCCTCTCCGTTTTATTTCATTAATTGTTGCATCTACAATACTAATAACCTGAAGCGGAAATTTGTGGCATATCCTATTCCACACAATGTGCTCTGCATTCGCAGTAATAGCTGCAATTTCTGCCCCTGCCGCTTTCAAATTATGAAGACTGCATATCAGAGAATCACTTAATCGGTCATAATCCTTTTCAGCCAATGCCCTATCATGCAGAGACATATTTACACTGTCAATTACAATTTCCGGATAGGTATACCAGCCTTGCTCTCTGTGACATTTTTCTATAATACCAAGATAATATTCCACCGTAGATGCCGGTCCAATACCACCTACTAGTCCTATTTTTTTCATACCACTAATCCTCGTCAGCTTCCTATTCGTCCACTTCTTCCGTCTCCTCAAACACTTTTACACCCAGTACTGGTGCCGGTATTCGATAATTAGGAGGCAGGTTTGACAAGACAACAACTGCCTCGCCCGTTTCGGGCTTGAACCCCAGGTAGCTATTATAATTATCTGTACCTCCGTTATGCCAAACAATACCTTTTTCTTTGTCTATTATCCAGGACATACCGATTTCATCCATACGGATTCCCATCATCTGATATTGTTCTGTGGAAGCATTTATTTCTTTTAAACTTTCGGGGCAATCTTTTAGATACTCATATTCATCCAGTAGCTTTTGGGCGTAAGAAAGCATATCTGTTATGTCTGAAGTGATGGCACCTGCTGACAGATAAGCATCTGTATTTTTCCAATCCCAATATTTGCCCAAATCCCCCTTTTTATCCGAAATATGGGTATTCACAAGACTCAACTCTTCTTGCGTAAACTGATTCAAAAGCGTAGCATAATCACGTGCATATACTGCTTCCAAAACTAACCCTAAAACAGCATAGCCAAAGTTGGAATAGCTGAATATATATTCCTCGTCCGACCAAGAAATTTTTCCTATTCTATCAAGAACCATAGCCTTGGTGATACCATAAAAATCATTTCTTTTTTTGAAAAAATTACCCACCATCGGACTCTCGAAATAGTAGCCTTTATAGCCGGAGGTATGCGTTAACAACTCTTTAATTGTAGGATACGCAGCCCCTTCCGGTACAGCAATATACTTGTCTATGGTCGAATCTAAATCCACCTTACCCTCTCTCACTGCTCTTGCCACCATGGCAGCGGTAAATGTTTTGGTAAGAGAACCGATCTCATATATATGTAATTCTTGGGGCAATACAGCTCCATTTTCACCATAAACCATATAGGATGCTTGACCATTTCGGATAATACCCACTGTAATGACTGCCTCCGCGTTATCCTGCGTGGTATAAGCAAGAGCCTCCTGAAAGGAGAGCCCGGGGATTTTCCCCATCTGATGCTTTCCATACAAAGCAACTCCTGCTACAATTAAGCCCAAACAAATAATTATGCAGATGATTGCAGTTAACATTTTCTTACTTCTCCTCTTTAAAATATCGCTTTTCATTTTCATTCCTCTTTCCCCTTCAACCTTAAACACGCCGGGATATACAATCTATATTTCAAAATAATACATTTCTATCCCTCATTCTACCTTCCCACTCCCCTTTTCGCAATCGGAATATACTCCTATAAGCCCGTAATATCCATTTTCCCCACTACTCACACAAAATAAAGAAGGACATGGCCCGAAGGCCATGTCCTGTCATAAAGTTACTTATTTATTATCTTCGGGAGTATGCCATACCCAATCACGAACCTCAGGTAAGTCCTGACCGTACTCAGCGATGTACTGATCATGAGCTACCAGAGTGTCACGCATCTTCTGTAACAGATAAGCACCACGGTTGCCTAACTGAGGCAGCTGGTTGATGATATCCATTACCAGATGGAAACGGTCGATTTCGTTCTGAACACGCATATCGAAAGGAGTGGTAATAGTACCCTCTTCCTGATAACCATGTACATGCAGGTTACGGTTGTGACGATGATAGGTCAACTCGTGTACCAGGGTAGGATAGCCATGGAATGCAAATACAATAGGCTTATCCTTGGTGAACAGAGCATCGTAATCAGCATCGGTCAGACCGTGAGGATGCTTGCTGTGAGGCTCCAGCTTCATTAAGTCAACAACGTTTACAAAACGAACCTTAACCTCAGGCAGGTTGTCACGTAAGATAGTAACAGCTGCCAGTGCCTCCTTGGTAGGAGTATCACCACAACATGCCAGTACTACGTCAGGCTCTTCGCCCTGGTCATTACTTGCCCAATCCCAGATACCGATACCCTGGGTACAGTGCTTAACAGCCTGCTCCATGGTCGGCCACTGATGGCTGGGATGCTTGGAAGCAACAATTACGTTTACGTAGTTCTTGCTGCGGATACAGTGATCGAAGCAAGATAACAGACAGTTTGCATCGGGGGGCAGATACATACGTACTACGTCTGCCTTCTTATTAGCAATGTGATCCAAGAAACCGGGATCCTGGTGAGTAAATCCGTTGTGGTCCTGCTGCCATACGTTAGAAGTAAGCAGTAAGTTCAGGGAAGCAATCTTCTGTCTCCAAGGAAGCTCGCTGGTAACCTTTAACCACTTAGCGTGCTGTGCACACATAGAGTCTACTACACGGATAAATGCTTCGTAGGAAGCGAAGAAGCCGTGACGACCGGTTAACAGGTAACCCTCTAACCAACCTTCGCACATATGCTCGGACAGATAGGAGTCCATGATTCTACCATCTACAGCCAGATCCTCATCTGCCTCATGGTAATCACCGTTCCAGTCTCTCTTGGTCTCTTCGAATACCTTGTAGAGACGGTTGGACATGGTCTCATCGGGTCCGAAGATACGGAAGTTCTTTGCTTCTTTATTCAGCTTGAAGATATCGCGAACGAAACCGCCCAGCTCAATCATATCCTGCTTCTCTACGCAACCGGGCTTCTCAACCTCTACAGCGTAGTCTCTGAAATCAGGCACACGCAGGTCACGTAACAGCTTACCGCCGTTTGCATGAGGGTTAGCAGAAATTCTTCTGTCTCCCTTAGGCATTAAGTACTGTAATCTCTCGATTAACTGACCGTTCTCATCGAACAGCTCTTCAGGATGGTAGCTTAATAACCATTCCTTCAACAGATCTAAGTGCTCAGGCTTCTCCATGGTGATGGGTACCTGATGAGCACGGAAGGACCCTTCTACTCTCAGTCCGTCAACGAACTTAGGACCGGTCCATCCCTTAGGAGAACGAAGTACGATCATAGGCCAGAAAGGTCTCTCGGTGTTACCGTCTTCTCTTGCTGCCTTCTGGATAGCCTTAATCTCCTCAACACAAGCGTCTACAGCCTCAGCCATCAGCTTGTGCATGGTCATAGGATCGGAACCTTCTACGAAGTAAGGCTTCCAGCCACAACCATGGAAGAAGCTCTCCACTTCATCATGAGAAATATGAGACAGAACAGTAGGATTGCTGATCTTGTACTCATTCATGTGCAGAATAGGAAGTACTGCACCGTCGTTCTTTGCATTTAAGAATTTATTGGAATGCCAAGCAGTAGCCAGAGGGCCGGTCTCTGCTTCACCGTCACCTACGATAACGGTAGCAATCAAATCAGGGTTGTCAAATACAGCACCGAATGCATGAGCGATGGAGTAACCAAGCTCACCACCCTCGTTGATGGAGCCGGGAGTCTCAGGTGCTACGTGGCTGGAAATACCGCCGGGGAAGGAGAACTGCTTGTTCAGCTTCTTCAGACCTTCTAAGTCTCTGGAAATATTGGGATATACCTCACTGTAGGTACCCTCTAAATAAGAGTTTGCTACGAAGAAGTTACCGCCGTGACCGGGGCCGTAAATCAAAATCATGTTCATGTC
>JAFUKS010000026.1 GCA_017473445.1 Lachnospiraceae bacterium | reverse complement strand
TACATTCTATTTTTCTAATAGAGCTTTTTGCAGTCTACCTGCGGAGGTTCTATGCAATCGGCATCTCGCCGGATTATTTCACTTTTTATTATCATATTTTTAAGGAGGATTTGCCTATGAGCAATGTCACAACCAAATCTTTTCGCCCTTTGTCTGAGTTAAATCTCTTGGATGATTTCCTTTTTCAGGAAATGCTGGCACAGGTGGATATCAGAGAAGAATTCTGCCGTATCCTACTGAAAACCATTCTGGGAAAGCCAATCCGCAGAGTGCGTATTACTCCCCAGAAAAATGTACTGGGCATCGACACCAAAAGTCACGGCATCCGTTTAGACGCCTACATACAGGATGTTTCTGATATGCAGACATCCGATATCGCAGGTGAAGATTTAGATGCGCTGGATGCAGACATTATACCCGATATCTATGACGTGGAGCCCAATAAGCACTTTGAAAAAATGTCCCTGCCCAAGCGGATGCGTTATTATCACGGACTGATAGACACACAGCTACTCTCCACCGGTACTGCCTATGCCAGATTACCCAATGTGGTCATTATCTTTATTTTACCCTATGACCCCTTTGACAGAAACCGGATGGTTTACACCATTAAAAACCAATGTGTGGAGGTACCTGACCTGGACTACGAGGATGGTGCCCGAAAAATCATTCTCTATACCAAGGGCAGGATTACCGATGCCCCGGAAGGCACTGGTAAGGCACTGCAAGATATGTTAAGATATATGGAGAAATCAACAAAAGAAAATGTGACAAATTCGGACCTGGAGGCAATTCACCGCCTGGTATCCGAAGTGAAAGCCCGAAAGGAGGTCGGCATAAATTATATGAAATCCTGGGAATTAGAAGAAATGTACCGTGAAGAAGGAATGCAAAGAGGACTGGAAGAAGGCCGGGAAATAGGACGTGAAATTGGCCATGCGGAAGGATTTGCAGAAGGCCGCGAGGAAGGCATTCGTGCATTGATTGCTACCTGCCGAAAATTCTCCCTATCTGAGGAAGATATCGTTGTAGAACTCACAAATAACTTTTCTATTGATATAGAAAAAGCAAAAGAATATCTAAACAACTATTAAAATGAAAGTGAGTGTTGTTTCATTCTGGAATTTATCCAATTCCTTATTTTACAACACTCACTTTTCTATTTTTGACGGATATTATCCATCTACCCCGCTTATCTATTATATTGACATAGGGAAATACAATATCCCGGAAGTTCCCATGTACTTTCCAGACAAACAGCATCCGGCAGCAGCTTTTCCTTCCCCAGCAGTTCAAAAACGCCGTCTCCTGTCAGCTTCCCATAGGCTTCCTTCTCCGTCCATTTCCGGTAAAAATATTTTAGTGCCTCCCCGGAGCATTCTACTTCCAAAGCATCCTTTGCAAGCTCTGCTTGTTGCAAACCCTGCCATTCCTCCAGTTCCGCTTTCGTCAACACTCTTTTTACCAGACTTTCTTTTACACCGGTCTTGCACTGCTGAATATCAGCACCAATCTCTCTTTTCGCAACCGCACATAATACATAATCGCCAGAATGAGACAAACTGAAATACTGGGTACTCTCTGCAAAATAAGGCTTGCCCTTGGAGCCATAGGTCATGGGAATCTGGGATGGTTGCTTTTTATTCAAATAGGTAACCGTCTGTTCTATGGAAAGAAAACATATTTGCTTTCCATAGCTGCCTTCTTTATTTTCCTCAGACAGTTCCTGCCCTCTCTGCCATACATACTGTAGCAACAATCCTGCTCCCAGACTATGGGCCTGCCCCAAAGGAGTCCTGGCACGGACCACTTTCTCTGCCCGCTCCTTAGAGATAAGGGTAAGAGCATATCGGGCAGAATCCTCCTCCAACACCAGTCCGCTGTTCTCTCTATTTACTTTTTGAAGCCACTGACTGATATTCAGCAGGTACACTACATATCCCATGATTTCTCCTACTTAATTATTTTATAGAGCATGTCGGAGTGGATTACATATCTGTTCTACTTAGGACCCTTGAAAAACGTCGCTACTTGGTGAGGTACTTTCGAACCTAGTAGCGCAACGCTTTTCACGGAGCAAAAGCGTGTCCATGTAGAATAGATATGTAATCCACTCCGGCCCTCGCTCTGCAAAAACCAAAAAGCTGCCATGGCAGCCTTCTGCCACCATAACAGCTCCTTTTATTTTACGTTCCGAATAGAATTTACATTTATTCCTCGGCTGCCACTTCCATAGGTGCCAATTCCAGATATAACTCCTCCAGCTGTGCCTCTGCTACAGTACCGGGTGCCTCTGTCATGAGACAGGATGCATCCTTCACCTTAGGGAATGCGATTACCTCACGGATATTGTCAGCCTTCACCAATAACATTACAAAACGGTCCAAACCGATTGCCAGACCTGCATGAGGGGGCACACCGTATTTGAATGCATTTAACAGGAAGCCAAACTGATTGTAAGCCTGCTCCTTGGTAAAGCCCAGAATCTCAAACATCTTTTCCTGTACATCATTCTGGAAAATACGCACACTACCGCCACCCAGCTCTACACCGTTTAATACGATGTCATAAGCCTTAGCACGTACTCTGCCGGGGTCGCTGTCCAGATACTGAATATCCTCATCCATGGGCATGGTAAAGGGATGATGCATAGCCACATAACGGTTGTCATCCTCGCTCCACTCCAATAAGGGGAACTCAGTTACCCACAGGAAGTTAAACTTACTATTATCAATCATATCCAGCTGCTTTGCCACTTCAATACGAAGTGCACCCAGCACGCTCCATACGATACTGTTCTTGTCTGCCGCAAAGAATAATAAATCCCCTGCCTGACCATCCATCGCTTCTACCAGAGCCTTCAGCTGGCCCTCGGTCATAAATTTTGCAAAGGAAGACTTGTAAGTACCATCCTCCTGTACAGCCAGATAAGCCAGCCCCTTAGCACCATAACCCTTGGCAAATTCGATAAGGGCATCAATCTTTTTACGGGGCATTGCTGCCTGTCCCTTTACATTGATACCACGTACACTGCCGCCTGCTGCCAGGGCACTGGTAAATACGCCAAACTCACAGTCCTTTACCACTTCAGATACATCTACCAGTTCCATACCGAAACGGGTATCGGGCTTGTCGGAACCGAAACGATCCATAGCATCCTGCCAGGTCATACGCTGAATGGGCAACTGTACCTCCAGACCAATGGCCTCCTTGCACACCTTTGCCACCATTGCCTCGGTATATCCGATTACATCATCCACATCCACAAAGGACATTTCCATATCCACCTGGGTAAACTCAGGCTGACGGTCTGCACGCAGATCCTCGTCACGGAAGCACTTTGCAATCTGGAAGTAACGGTCATAACCGGAGCACATCAACAGCTGCTTGAAAATCTGGGGTGATTGGGGCAATGCATAAAAATGACCGGGATGCACACGGCTGGGTACCAGATAATCTCTTGCTCCCTCAGGGGTAGACTTATTCAAAATAGGAGTCTCGATTTCAAGGAATCCCTCTGCACTTAAGAATGCACGAATTGTGGTTGCAATCTTACTTCTCAGAATCAGATTCCTCTGCAAATCAGGTCTTCTCAAATCCAGATAACGATACTTCAAACGAAGCTCTTCCTTGGTCTTAGAATCTGCCTCAATGGGGAAAGGAGGAACCTCTGACTCGGACAAAATACGTACAGCAGTTGCACGCACCTCAATCT
>JAFUKS010000025.1 GCA_017473445.1 Lachnospiraceae bacterium | reverse complement strand
GCCACCGCCAAATAAGGACAGTAGAATGCGAAATAGATTTAGAGCCAGATAAGATGAATTGCCATAAATTTCCGCCTCTGTCAGGAAGTGTGTGTCTGTATATTCCGCATCGGTCACAGAGGCTTTTACATGCTTGGTGCTCTTATCTAACAGGCGACGCTGTTGGGGGCGATACCGGTAGGCCTGGATACATACCCAACCGAAGCCCAGTAGCAGGGCCACAATCATGGACAGCAGAGCGTTGCAGATATACTTCATGGGCTGGGCAATGGAGTCACCGTTGAGCAGACTGTTTATTTGCGTAAATGCTCTGTCAGCACAGGTGAAGTAGTCCTCTTTGGATGCATAACGGTATACGTTGTCCGCAATGGAACGGGCATGACCGGAGTCGATGCTGTCGCACATGTCCTCTCTGGCATAGATATATATTTCCCGGATGCCCATATTAATCACAAATACTACGGCATTTTCATTACCGAATAATTGGTTACAAAGCACCGTCGCTTCCCCTTCGCAACTGATATCTGTACGGTCAGAGGTAAGCATCAGTACATGGCCATGCTTGGCAATAGGCAGCATGCTCTGGAGTAGAGCTTTTTCCTCTGTCTGGTCTAATAAGAGGGCATCATCCATGACGGTTACGGTATAGTTGGTATCAGGATGAAAGGTATAGTTGTAGGCATGACATCGGCTGCCGGGGATGAGTATAATGCCACACAGTAGGAGGGTGGTACATAGATACTGCAAAAGCTTACGCATTTTCATCACCTCCCCTTTTCTCCAATTGGGGCAATTTTCGGGTGGTCAGACGATTGTATTGCTTCATCATATCTATGAGGCTAAAACAGATGCCCAGCATGCATGCCACAGCTCCCAGATAATACCAGGAATCATCGATGGGATTCCATATCAGAATCACCAGTGAAGTGATAAGGGCCAATAAGGGTTTTATCAGAACCGGCAATTTTGTGAGTAAATCAGAGCCAAAACCCTCCCAGAGATCCCTGGTGTGGGTAACGGGCAAATATGCCTGTTTCTTCTTTAAGTGTTTCTGTACCATGCAGATAATTCCGAATATCACTATCAATGCTGCCGGAAATAGTAGAATTTGGGGGCGTTCTAAAATTTTCCGGATACTTTGTATCGGAAAAATAGATATGGGTAGCAGGGTCAGGAATAATACAATGACCGCAATGACACCAAAATTCCAATTCTTTTGAGGAACAAAATGATTGAAAAGAATCATTTGGTCCGTGGGTCTGGGATTCTCGGAGGCGGCATACTGTTCGCCCTTATCATCCGTAGAACGGTCCTTGGCAATAGCATGGGACATTTGGACATTTACCACTATGCCGCAGAATACTGCCAGAAATGCAGACAAGGTAAGTAGCTGTGCAGGCATCATGGTGGGTAAAAGACAAAGCAGTAGGAATATGGGGATGGACAGCAACAGAGATATAATAAGGTATTTTTTGATATCTACAGGCAACTGCCCGGTCATCTTGCCGGTCTGTCCATTCATCACTGCATAGGCGATTCTGTCCTTGTTCCGATAGGACAAAAACCACACGGGAAATAATCCCAACTCGGTCTTGCGGGAGGTGGGATTGATGGAGGCGGGTACGGAACAACCATAGTAATTCCCCACGCCATAGACGCCCATAGTGGTATTTTCAAATAAATCATTGGTGCAGTTTAAACGGAAATATTTCTCTGCTTCTGTCTCATAGACCCAGCCTGCCACATCACTGGTGTCAGCATAGAAACCACTGAGGAAGGAGGGGGTAAAGGGCTTGCTGTCCCGGTTATCAAAGGGACCGATGGCAGCACTGATATGGTCCGGAAAGCTGGAAGAAGCATCGTAGGCGATATCCTCATAGGATACATCCACATCCAGTTTTACATTATATAGGTTTTTAACGGGTTCCCCACCTTGTGTTTCATGTACAGCGCCTCTTAGGTCCAGGTCACCCTTGTACTCGTAAGAGTAGAGCCAATAAGGCATGTAGATGCCACGGAACTTATCAATGTGTTCCGGGTCCTTCATATCATCCGGTGCGAAAATGGCATTCTTCAACATTTTATGATATGCTGCTTTGCACTGGTCTGTATTTTGCTTGAAGGGAATGATGGATTTGGGCCGACGTTCCTTGCTGAGGCGGCTGTCCAAAATGGTAGAACTGCCGCAGTAGCTGCAAAAGGTGGCAGCAGTAGTATCATCACTAATCAGTTCACCGCCGCACTGTGGGCACCGGAAAACGGTTACTTCATAATCGGTATGTTCCTCTGCATCCTGAACCTTCTGAAAGGCGTACGGATTCAGGGTATTTCCGCAATGATCGCAGGCGAGCATTTGTTTACCAATATCGTACCGCAAAGCAGCAGCACAGGATGGACATTCGTACATATGTATATTCTCCATATAGAGCCTTCTCCCGAAGGCAACTATTCTTTTCATATATTGTAAAAATAACACCTTTTTAGTATATGTTACCGGTGTATGGTTTGTCAAAATGTAGTTGGTACTATCTGGAAGAAAGATAGATGCTCTTCCCTATTCGCATGTTGTAGGGTATAATAATTCTGCTGGTCATTCGGATGCTTTGGCAGAAACGGAAGGTAGCATCCGGCAGAGGGATGCTATTATTCAAAGAGCCCGTGAATTAGGTGGTAAGTTACAAACTGCCTATAAAAGAAACGGATACATGGATAAGAGAAGAAATGGGTACAGAAGAGTGTTTACCAACCGGGGGCTGTAGGATTTTTGCACCCTATACACTTTACAGATTTATTGCATTCTTGGGGCTCTTTGACATAATAAGCTGCAAATGGAATTATAACATTTTACGTGATAAAGTATAGGCTTTATAAAGTCTTGTTAAAATACATCAAGTATTATCAATAAAGGAAGAAATTAGGAGGCAAAATATGTCAAAAATTTATGAAAGTGCCACAGAGTTAATCGGAGGCACACCGCTTTTAAAAGTAAATAATTATATGGCCCATCAGGGAATTTCGGATGTGAATCTGTTGGTAAAACTGGAATATTTGAACCCGGCAGGCAGCGTTAAGGACAGAGTAGCCTTGCAAATGATACTGGATGCAGAGGCAAAGGGGCTTTTAAAGCCCGGAGCCACCATTATTGAGCCCACTTCCGGCAATACCGGTATTGGTCTGGCCAGCGTGGCAGCTTCCAGAGGATATCATACCATTTTGACATTGCCGGACACCATGAGTGTGGAACGCCGGAATATGCTTAGGGCCTATGGTGCACAGCTGGTGCTGACGGAAGGTGCCCTGGGGATGAATGGCGCCATTGCTAAGGCGAAGGAATTACAGGCATCCATACCGGGTGCTCTGATTTTAGGTCAGTTTGACAATCCTTCTAACTCCTTGGCCCATGAGCGTACCACGGGACCTGAGATTTGGCAGGATACGGATGGACAGGTGGACATTTTTGTGGCGGGAGTAGGTACCGGTGGTACCTTTACCGGTGTGAGCCGTTATCTGAAGGCACAGAATCCGGATATCCGGATGGTGGCAGTGGAGCCCTCAGATTCCCCCGTACTTTCCGGTGGGGCAGCAGGTGCCCACGCCCTGCAGGGAATCGGTGCAGGCTTTGTGCCGGCAATCATGGATACTTCACTGATTGATGAGATTATTACAGTAGGGACCCGGGAGGCTTTTGAAGCGGGCAGAGTGCTGGCCCGTAAGGAAGGATTTTTGGTAGGCATTACTTCCGGTGCGGCCCTTCATGCAGCTGCTTTGTTGGCAAAGCGGCCGGAGAATAAAGGGAAAACCATTGTGACATTATTACCGGATTCCGGTGATCGTTATTTGTCCTCTCCCATGTTTACGGAAGAATAGTTTTCTTAGGAAAGCTCTTGCAGCCAAGTCTGCAAGAGCTTTTCATTGTAAAGAAATAGTAAATAAGGACTAATCGCGTGCATATAGTTGACAAAGTAAAAATACTACTGTATTATGCAAACAGTACAGTGATACAGCGAGAAATTGCACCGGAAGGAGGAAGTTATGAGTGCATTGGTAGAAATCCGGGATGTATCGAAAGTGTACAATCCGGGAGAAAATGAAGTGAGAGCCTTGGACCATATCAGTGTGTCCATTGACGAAGGAGAGTTTGTGGCGATTATTGGTCAGTCCGGTAGCGGTAAGTCCACACTTATGAATATGCTGGGGTGTCTGGATGTGCCTACCAGCGGAACATATATGCTGCATGGTCAGGATGTGGCGGATTTGGATGATGATGAATTGTCCGATATTCGTAATCATGAGATTGGATTTATTTTTCAGGGATTTAACCTGATTCCCAATCTGACAGCACTGGAGAATGTGGAGCTGCCATTGTTATATCGCGGCGTAGGCCGGGGAAAGAGAAGAGAGCTGTCAGAGGTGGCCTTGGAAAAGGTAGGCCTTCAGAATCGAATGGACCACAGACCGGCGGAGATGTCCGGCGGACAGCAGCAGAGAGTGGCCATTGCCCGGGCCATTGCCCAGGCACCTCCCATTATCCTGGCGGATGAGCCCACCGGTAATTTGGATAGTAAGTCCAGTAAAGAAATTATGGGTATCCTGCAGCAGCTACATAGCGAGGGCAGAACAGTAATATTGATTACCCATGACAATGAAATTGCAGCCCAGGCCAAGCGTATTATCAAAATTAAGGACGGACGTATTGAAACGGATTCTGCAGCACCCGTGCAGCAGGAAGCATAAGTGAGAAAAGGGAAGTAAAGGAAGAGTGGTTATGAAAAAGAAAGAAGTAAAACAGATGGAAATGGCACAAAATGATATGCAGATGAAACCCAAGAAGAAAAAGAAAAGAAAAAAATGGCCCATTGTAGTGGGAGTGCTTGTGGGCATTTATGTGCTTTTGAAGGTATTAGGAAGCCTCATTACCCCACCGGAAATGGCAATTGTCACCACCACCAATGCGGTAACAGGTGATTTGCAGGATAGTGTCAGTGTAACAGGTACAGTAGCCGGAGAGAATAAAAAGACCCTGTTTTCCAATGTCAGCGGTAAGATTGCTGACGTCAAGGTAAGTGTAGGAGATAGCGTAGAAAGCGGAGAATTGCTTCTACTTTACGACATGGCAGATATGGATGAGAAGCTGGAGCAGGCACAGTTACAGTATAATAAGAGCGATGCGGGCTATCAGTCTGCAGTGGCTTCCGACAAGGACAGCAAGGCAAAGTTAAGTGAAGCAAAGACTAATTTGAAGGTGTTGGAGCAGCAGATCAAGGATTATACCGCACTGGTGGAAAGATTGCAGGAGCAGATTGCTACCAATAAGCAGAATGCCAGTGTAAGCCTGTCACAGCAGGCAAATAGTCTAAGTGCACAGGCTACAGCACTTCAAAAGGAACTGAACGGAATGAATGAGTCAGATGCCGGCTATGCAGAAAAAGCACAGAAACTGGCAGAGGTTTCTGAGAGCCTGAAAAACGTTCAGATTCAGCAGCAGCTTATTGGTACCACCGACTCCGACAAGGATCTGCAGAAGCAGCTGAAGGATGCCCAGGAAAAGCTGGCTGATTTCCAGAAGTATAAAGCGGAGATGGAGACCCAGAAAAAGACCAGTGAAGCTTCTATTATGGATTCCTATGATAAGGATCAGATTAGTGTAGATAAAACCTTGATTAATAAAAGTTTGGAGCAGATGGAAGCAGACTATGCATTGGCCCAGGCCGGTGTGACTGCAGAGTTTGCGGCAGTGGTAACCTCTTGTAATGTGGTGCCCGGTGCTACCCTGACCGAGGGTATGCAGATGATGACCCTGGAAAGCACCGATGCAGTGAAGGTATCCTTCGCTGTTACCAAGAATGTGATTGCCAAGCTGGAAATCGGCCAGAAGGCAGAGGTAACTATTTTTGACAAGGTTTATGAAGGGGAAGTGGTAAAAATTAATCGCATGGCTACCACCAATCAGATGAGTCAGAGTGCGGCACCTATGGTAGGGGTAGAAGTGAAGGTGCTGAATCCGGATGAAAATATTATTCTGGGACTGGATGCCAAGGTGCTGGTATATACACAGAAGGCAGAAGCTGCATTGTTGATTCCCGTAGAAGCAATTAATGCAGATAAAAACGGTGACTTCGTGTATGTGGTAGAGAATGGTCTGATTGCCCGTAAGGACATTGTATGTGGTATTTCCTCCGATACTCAGACGCAGATTCTGGAGGGAATTACAGCAGAGGATGTGATTGTACTTTCTTCCTTGACCAATATAGAGGAAGGTATGCCCGCTACTGTTCTTCCTGAAGATGTGAACATGGCTGAACTGCAGGAATTGCAGCAACAGCAGCAATAGTAGGAGGACAGAATGACACAGATTTGGGAATATATCAAAATTGCTCTGATGAACATTAAGAGCAACAAGGGACGTTCCTTTCTGACCATGCTGGGCATCATTATCGGTATTTCTTCGGTGATTATGATTATTTCCATCGGAGAGGGTATCAAGGGTGGTGTCAATGACGAACTGAATGCCATGGCAGGAGGACAGATTTACATTTATTCATATAGTGATAATGAAGATGACATTACGGTGGAATTTACCCAGGAGGATATGGATGCCATTGTGGAAAAGGTACCCCATGTGAAGGCGGTTACACCTTCCTGGTCTGCATCTGCCCATTCCGAGGGACGAAAAGGTGGTTTCTCCACCACCATCTCCTTCGGTACCACGGGCCAGGAGTATGCAATCAATGACCCTGTAATCAAAGGAAAATATTTCACGGAAAATGACTATTATTCTGCTAACAGAGTGTGCGTCATTACGGAAAGCAGTGCAAAATTGCTTTTTGGTAATACGGATGTAGTAGGTATGAGCTTTGATGTGACCTGCTTGGGCAATACCCAGGAGTTTACTGTAATCGGTATCCGACAGGACAGTAATTCCATGCTTTCCGGATTAATGGTCAACGAAACTGTGTCCATGGAAGTGCCTTTGACAATTTTGACGGATGTATATGGATATACGATTACCATGAACCAGCTGCTGATTATCAGTGATGGTGGAGAGTATGCTAACCAGGTGGCTAAGGATACGGTCCGTCTCATGGAGAATCGCCATAATGTGCGTGGCAAAGATGCCATTATGGTGGAAAATTTCAATGATATATTGGGAGAAATGAATGAAATCCTAAATATGATTACGGTATTTATTGTATTCGTAGCAGCCATTTCCCTGCTGGTAGGTGGTATCGGTGTTATGAATATCATGCTGGTATCCGTAACGGAGCGGACCAGGGAAATCGGTATCCGTAAATCCCTGGGTGCCAGAACTGCATCTATTTTGTTCCAGTTCCTGTCCGAATCCGCTATTATTACTTTACTTGGAGGTTTTATCGGTATTGTATTAGGCGTAATGGGAGCAAAATTAGTGTGTTCCCTGATGGGCTTCACGGCTACCATCAGTATCAGCACGGTATTGCTTGCTAGTCTGTTCTCCTCTGCAGTGGGTATCTTCTTTGGTATTTATCCTGCCAGAAGAGCGGCAAAGCTTAGTCCTATTGAAGCATTACGTCATGAATAATTATTTATCCTGATATTCACACAGCGCATCCCGGATGGTCAGCTTATCCAAAAGCTGCAGACCGCCCGGGGTGCGTCTGTATATTTCCACCCATCCCTGGCCCTGATTGCCGCACAGGATGGGTTTACGGTAACGTCTACCGTCGGTGGTCTCGTAATTCATGGGCATCATGGTGCGCAGGCGGCTGCTGATGGATAATTTTAACACCATATCCCGGTTTTTGGCCTTGATATGCCATACCAGATGCCCCTTCTTTTCCCCGGAATCCCAAGCGATTCTGGGGAATTTTAATATGCCTGCAGAGGTGAAGTCAATATCCTCACCGGTGTAGGTTAATTGTAGATTCAGCTTACGTCCCAAAGGGAAGCAAAGAAACTTGGAATGGCAGCCGTCGATGGCTAGGGCGGAGTGCTTCAAATCCTTGCCGGTGCGCTGGCTATACAGATGATTGGAAGCAAACTGCAGCCAAGGGGAGTTGTAGGCACGGCCCCAGTGCTTATCTGCATAACCGTAGCAATCCTCTGTGGACACATGGTATACCTGTCCGTTCAATGCCACCTGTCCCCGGTAATAGCATTGGATGCCTTCCCCGTGCCAAAAGCTGTCCAGTGCATTTAGAGCAGTGAACAAAGGGCTAGCCATAAAGCCGGTATGGCAGGAGATGGTCTTGTGTACCTCCAGATTCCAATCCATACTACCTGCGTCGGTCTGTAAAAAACGCTGCCGGGCTTCCTGGTCGGAAACCTCTATGGAGCCTGAGATCAGCTGTTCACCACAGAAGCATTCCTCTGCCTGGAGAGTAAAGGGCTGCGGGGTCCGTTGCAGCTCATGAATCCCGAAATATCGGTGTAGCTGACAGCCCTTTTCTCCTTGACCGGAGGGCAATACCCCTGCTTTAATCAAAAAGTAGGAAGGTCTCATATGCCGCTTGCGATAATAGGGATGCAGTCCCCAAATGGGCACATCCCCCCCCAGAGCGGGATTCATCAAAAAATATTCTATAAAAAAGGTTCTGGTGTCGCCGGTTTCCCGATTGGTGCCCCGGAAGGAATGCCACCAACGCATATAACCTTTTCTGGCAAGTCTGCCGGCTAATCCGTATGCATTTCTAAATAAATCTGTTTTATTCATCATTCATCCTCATTTGTAGGTTGACAGTTACTTTAAAAACAGGCTCTTCCGGTAGTCTCTGGGACTACAGCGGAGGGCTTTTTTGAATACATTACTGAAATAGAAAGCATCATGAAAGCCCAGATATTCCCCGATTTGGGCTACAGACATGTCCGTCTCCCGTAAAAGTCTGGCGGCAGTCTGGATGCGCAGCTGGGTGTGGTATTCCACAATGGTGTGTCCGGTGTGCTCCTTGAACACTGTACCCAGATGCTTGTAGCTGAGCCCCATGAGCTGAGACAGCCTGACGGTATCCAAAGTCTCTTGCTGATGCTCCTCCAGATAATCGATGACCTGCTGAATCCGATGGACGGTAGGTGACACCGGTTGGGAAGCCAGTTCCTTTAGGGAGCAGGTCAGCAGCAGCTCATAGAGTCTGGTATTGCACAGTGCTCTTTGCAAGGGAGCCGGCTCCAGACTTAGCTGGGTCAGCTCCTGGAGGCGTTTTTCCAGGTCCATGTCCTTGGTCATGTCCAAATGCTTTGGCAATGGAATACTGTCTGATGTGTCAGGCGGGTTTCCTGCGGGTAGCTGAAAATGTACATAATACCAAGAGGTCCCCGGGGGACTGTGATCGGTGCCCCAGTGATGTAATCCCGATTTTAGAAAAAGAATATTGCCCGGAGTGAGCAGATATTCATGATCGTCTTCTATTACCTGCATGGTGCCGTTCACCAGATAAATCATATCGTGAAAGGGGAGCGTGCGGTCAGGATGGGTCACGGGGTGTGTGGTTTTTAAGAATGCCGCACTCTCTATAGCCGGTAATTGCTGAGGCGGCAAGAGGATACGGGAATCCATGTCCGTGCTCCTTTCTTTAAAATGGTGTGCAATCATGGCAAATCGGAATATATTACATGTATATACGAATAAATGCCATTTACCACAGCTTATAATCGGAGTATACTACATGTAAAAGAGAAAGTAAAGTTTTTTGACGAGGATTGTCGATATTGGGTAAAAGAGAAGAGTTAGGAGGTTATAAGGGATGAAGGAGATGTTTGATAAGTGGCTTGCACCTATCTGGAGTGGGGAACAGATGTGGGAGGAATCTCTATGCTTTTATGAAGACGGCATGGGTGAAATAGGGGGCGGCAAGCTTTTGTATGAACCGGAGAATTTGCGTCTGACCAATTATGATGCCACCATAGAATATGAATTACATAAGGATTATGAACTGGAGGGCAGATGTGTGAAGCTGCTTCCCGGCAGCAGGATTCCCATACTTGCCAGGGCAATTTATTGTAAGCCCTATGAGGGTGTGGAGTGGACGGACTGGCTACGTCTTCCGGATGGGAAATCGTTGATCATGATTTTCCCGGAGGTGTACCAATATCAGATACTGGCTTCCTATTTCCATAAGGAAGAAGCTTGGAATACAAAAGTTACCGGAAAGGTATTGCCCGGCCTTAAGAAAAAGCTGGAAAGCCGTGAGCCCGTGCATCTGGTCTTTTTCGGCGACAGTATTACCGCAGGCTGTGAAGCCAGTGGAGCAGATGAAGCTACTGTCGATATGGGGACCCTGGGAAATTTGCAAATCCGGGGAAATCATTATCCCCATATGCCTGTATGGGCACAGCTGATTAGGGATAAGATACAGCAGCTTTATCCCGGAAGTAGGATTACCAAGGATAACCTGGCTTCCTGCGGGTCCCATACGGAGTGGGCGGTTGCTCATATGGAGGAGCTTTTTGGAAGGGTGTCAGCTCCTGATGTGGTGTTTATCGGTTTTGGGATGAATTGTATGTGGGAAAGCGCGGAAATTTTTGGAGGACGTATCCGTCAGATTATGGATTATGTGCGTACCCTCAATCCTCATTGCGAGTTTGTGTTGTATCCGGCTATGGTAGCCAATGGTGAAATGAATGCTTATCAGCATCATAATATGAAGGAATTTGAAGAGGTGCTGCTACAGATGGCCCGGGAGGATGAGGCGGTGACTGCAGCACCATTGTACAGCATGTTTTGTGAATTGCTGGAGAAGGGAAAAGAGTACTATGAAATCAGTGGCAACTGTGTAAACCATCCCAATGATTTCTCTATCCGTCTCTATGGGCAGCTTATTTTAGCTTCCATGGGACTGGATATCCGCGAGTAACCGGCTTGCTTGCAGACATTGAGAGGAGATGCGGAAGCAGAAACAGTAAGTTATTACATAGGAGCTTAAGGATAGAAGAAAGGTAGGATAAGAATGGAAAGCAAAAAATTCAGCATGCCAGTGGATTTGACCCGGGTGAAAATTACAGACAGCTTTTGGAACAGAGAGCAG
>JAFUKS010000024.1 GCA_017473445.1 Lachnospiraceae bacterium | reverse complement strand
ATACCCTTGAAACCCCGTACGTGTTGTAGAAGTTAGTTCCGCTTTTATATTATAATCATCCAAAAGGACTGAATAATATGATAAAGAAGCTTTCTCATTTTTATGATTAATACGGGAGCGGTAGCCGCTATCAGGTTCGTTTTCTTCTCCCGGCTTAATTTTCAGAGGTCCGGTAACAGGCATGGTCAGTAAGCCCCCCATCGTCCAACTATGTATATGACTAAAACCTATGATCTGATTAATTTTATACTCATAACCACCTCTCCATACATTCCCCTGATTGTCCGGACTAAGCTTTACCATTCCGAATGGCATAGCTGGTCCGGGAAATTGCATCCATCTCGAATCAGAATTTCCAATCATAGGATCAACGTACTCTGTGACATCCCTTGACTGTCCCCAAAGAGAAGAGCTAAAGTATAACAAGAACAATAATATCACCTTTTTCATACTTATAAGTATATGAATTTCATATAAATACTTTACATGCCTACCGAACCTCTTTGATTAAGTTCAAATTCAGCTATCAATTAATTCCACCCCATCCCGGATTCTGTACAAAAATATCAGGATTCTTATTAACTTCATCTTGATGGAACGGCCACAAATAGTGCTTAGGTGCCTCAAATACTCTTTCCTCAACCAAGGTACGTTTAAAGAAACTATTATCACGGGCACCAATATCCATACCATGGACCGCTTTTACCTGATCGCTTATCTTCCAACGATTACAATCGAAATACCGATGAGTCTCCAAAGCTAATTCCACTTGACGTTCGCGTCTAATTTTTTGTCTCATTTCATCTTGAGACAAACCTGCCTTCAACCCTGGCAATCCCGAACGTTTACGAATCAAATTTACATATTTATAGACATCATCCACCGGACCAGAAGCCTCATTCAATGCTTCTGCATAATTGAGGTAAAGTTCCCCCAAACGGAAATAATTCCATGTCTTATTTACAAAAACTCCTCTTAAAATATCTACACCATCCTCATCCAAAAACTTACGCATCAGATAACCAGTAGTTGTATAGTCAGGTCCACCAGTACGTCCATCAGGAGCTCCCATACGGAAATCAATCTGACGTCCTCTCCAGTAAGCACCGCTATAAGTAACTGTTGCATAGAATCTCGGTTCTCTGTCTACAAACATATTAAAAGTATTTTCCGGATAATACCCCTCTGCATCTGCCTCTTCCGTAAACCCTTCTTCAGAATATCCTGATTCAGAATTAATTATTGGACTACCATCAGCATTATATCCTAAAATAGGAGTTGTACCATCTGCCATTTCATATGCATCAACAAGCTCCTGAGTAGGACATAAGCCTGACCAACCGCCTAAACTGAGCGGAGCGGCAGCACGTTCCATCTGGTCATAAATCGCCACATTCTTTGCAAAAATAATCTCCTTATTCCAGTTCTCTACAAACAAGTAACGGTAATTCTCCATTGGGTCACCTGACGGTGCATAATACAACCCATAACCCGCCTTTTCCATTTCATCTATACATGTTTTGGTATATTCGGCAGCAATCTTCCAACGTTCCGCTTCATAAGAGAGGGGGAACAAGTGATTTCCTTCTTTATCTGTAAAGTTTGCATAATCAGGATTACCATTCCACAAGGGGCTAGCCCTATAAAGTAAAGCCCTCGCCTTTAATGCCATAGCAGCAGCTTTTGTCACACGACCATATCTGTCTGCTCCTTCTTTCATTTTCAGCATACCTCCAGCCTTATCACACTCGTTAGTAATAAAATCTACACACTGATCTAACGGCATTCGTTTACACAATTCTGAAAAATCTTCATTGGGATCAAATACTTTCTCTGTAATGTGTATCGGCCCATAAATACGCAATAATTGGAAATGAAAAAATGCACGTAAGAAAGTAGCCTCTCCAATCCAACCGGCACGCTTTGACTCATCCATAGGAACCTTAGCTACATTTTCAAGAAAGATATTCGTTTTTCTAATACCCTGGTATGCCATATTGGAAATATCTTTTAAAACATTATCAGGTGTCCAGGACCCATTATTCATGAAGTAGGCAAAACAATTTGTATAAGGATAATCCAGCTCATCTGCCGCACCAACGAATGGATTGTGCCCCCAATCATTCGTGAAATTCAATTCCCAGGGCATATTCCAATAAATGGATGATAAGAATTGCTCTGCATAATTCTCTCGTGTAAACACATCATCAAGGGTCAAATCTTCATCAGGTGCTTTATCTAAGTAATCAGCACATGAATTATTTACTCCCAATAATATCATCAACAAAGTGATGCAAACTATATTAATACGTTTCATATTCGCTCAAGTTTAATCGTTCTACTTTTTAAAAATCCACTGCAAGTCCAAAATTCACAGCCCGTTGAATAGGATACCAATTATCAGATTCCGGATCAATTGTGTGATTAATCTTATCCCATGTATAAAGGTTAGTTCCGTTTACAAACACTCTGAGATTATTGATCTTCAATTTACTTACAACTTTCTTTGGCAAAGTATAGCCAACTTCCAGATTCTTCAAACGTAAATAACTAGCATCTTTCTGCAAAACTGTCGACCGCCGCATACTTTGTACATTAAAGCCATCCGTAACCACCGGATATTTTGCTGCACCAGCAGTTTCAGGTGTCCAACGATTGTCATAAATTTCCTTGAATACATTGAAAAAGCCCATACCACTAGCAAATGGCCAGAAAGTACGATCCTCGAAGAAAGTACTCGTACGAGCAGCACCTGTAAAATAGGCACTCAAATCAAATCCCTT
>JAFUKS010000023.1 GCA_017473445.1 Lachnospiraceae bacterium | reverse complement strand
TACCTTCGACTTGTGGAACAGTATGAATATCGGTTACGACCTTCAGTCTGTAATCCGTGGTGAAGTTACTCCTGCATAGTTCCAGGAAACCTACAAGCAGCAGGTTCAGGACGGTTTGGACGCATACTTTAACTAAGATTTCGCGTTTGCTGTTTCAAGTAACAAAAAATATAATTTGAGTTTCGGTGGGGAGCCTGGTCTCCCCACTTGAAACGAGTGGAGAATACTATGAGTGACATTAAAATGATTGCCCCTGCAGTTAAGAATGTTCCTTGGCAGGAGAAGCCGGAAGGCATCAAGGGTGCTCCTATTTGGAGATACACCGAGAACCCTATCATCGGACGTAATCCGGTGGAAGGTGTTGCCAGAATTTTTAACAGTGCAGTAATGCCTTATGAAGATGGTTTTATTGGCGTGTTCCGTGGGGAACAGACCAATGGTATCCCTTATGTATATTTGGGAAGAAGTGATGATGGTATTCACTGGAACTTTGATAAGGAAAAGGTTCCTTTCGTAGACGAAGAAGGCAAGCCTTTTATGCCTGTTTACGCATATGACCCCAGACTTGTAAAGGTAGAGGATACCTACTATATTATCTGGTGTGGAGATTTCTACGGTGCTGCTATCGGTATGGCAAAGACCACCGATTTCAAGACCTTTACCAGAATTGAGAATCCTTTCATTCCTTTCAACAGAAATGCTGTATTGTTCCCTCGTAAGATTAACGGTAACTTCGTAATGTTATCCAGACCTTCCGATAGCGGACATACTCCTTTCGGAGATATTTTCCTTTCCGAAAGTCCTGACCTGGTTTACTGGGGCAAGCACAGACACGTTATGGGACGTGGAAACGAATGGTGGGAGTCAGTTAAGATCGGTGGCGGTGCTGCTCCGATTGAAACCTCTGAAGGTTGGTTGCTCTTCTACCACGGCGTAAGTGGAACCTGTAATGGTTTCGTTTACAGTATCGGTGGAGCTATTCTCGACTTAGAGAATCCTTCTATCGTTAAGTATCGTTGTGAAAACTTCCTGCTTACTCCGGAAGAGTGGTATGAGGAAAGAGGCTTCGTTCCTAACGTTTGCTTCCCTTGTGCAACTATTCATGATCCGGAAAGCGGAAAGATTGCTATTTACTATGGTGCAGCTGACAGCTATGTAGGTCTTGCATTCACCAAGTTTGATGAAATTGTAGCTTACATCAAGGAGCACAGCGTAGTAACTACAACTGATACCGAAATCGGTAAGAGATAATATACGCAACACAATTAGCACGAAGTGCATGTTTGCGAGTATGAAATAATTTGGGGGATGATGCAAATCATCCTCCTTTTATACTAAATATTAAGGGAACAATATGAAGAAATTATTCGACTTTCTTAAGAATGAAATCGTTCTGGTGGTTGCAATGCTTTTGGCCATTGTGTCAATGTTTATTGTGACACCGGACGCTCAATATATAGACTACATAGATTTCCGCACCCTGGGCATTTTATTTTGCCTCATGGCCGTAATGGCAGGGCTGCAGGATATTGGTATATTTCGTGAAATAGCAGAAGCACTTTTGTCCAAGGTAAATAAGCTTTGGCAGATTATAATGATTTTGGTCATGCTTTGCTTCTTCTTCAGTATGCTTATTACGAACGACGTGGCACTGATTACGTTTGTGCCCTTTACCTTTATTATTTTAGGTCTCTTAGGAGAAGAGGCAGAGAAGAAGCTGATTATTCCGGTGGTTGTAATGCAGACCATTGCAGCCAATTTGGGAAGTATGCTGACCCCTATCGGCAATCCGCAGAATTTGTATTTGTATGGTAAGGCAGGTATGGGTATTGGCGAATTTATAAGGATTCTCTTGCCCTACAGTCTGGTTTCTTTTATACTTCTTGCAGGGTATTGCCTGTATTTGGGCCGAAGAAGCTCCGGTGACGGAAAAACAGATAACAAGGGTACATCTACATATGAGACTGCAGATGATGAAGCCGGAAACAGTCAGACTGTAGCCATGATACAATTTACCCATATGACAGAGAAAACCCGCCTAAAGGGCGCAAAGAACAGGTGGATAGGGTATGTGGTACTGTTTTTGTTGTGTCTGTTGGTGGTAGCTAACATATTGGATTATCGTGTAGTATTGATTATCACTTTGATTTACTTATTATGTCTGGAACGGGCTATGCTCACAAAGATTGATTACAGTCTGCTCTTAACTTTTGTAGGCTTCTTTGTGTTTATCGGCAATATGGGACGCGTTCCGGCGTTTAGAGGTTTACTGCAAAGTATCATAGAAGGTAACGAGATGCTGACGGCAGTTGTAGCCAGCCAGGTCATCAGCAATGTGCCTGCGGCACTGCTTTTGTCCGGGTTTACGGACAATATAGAAGCGCTGATTCTGGGAACCAATCTGGGCGGCTTAGGCACGCTCATTGCATCCATGGCAAGCTTGATTTCCTACAAATACATTGTGAAAGAAAATAAATGTAGCAAGGGTGCATACTTTGGATTCTTTACACTGGCAAATGTGGTATTTCTGGTGATTTTGCTTGGTGTGTGGATATTGCTTTAGTTTAAGCATGCGTAGAAAATAGAAAAGGAGGACAAGCAGATGAGATTTGTGTATCCGCAGGGCAAAGCGAAGGCCCTGACATTCAGTTATGACGATGGTCAGGTATTTGACCGGGAACTGGTAGAGATTTTTAACAAGTACGGTATGAAGGGAACCTTTCATTTAAATTCCGGAAGTCTGGAAAAGGCCGGGGAGGAAAAAGGTGTGTTCATCCTTGATTCTGAAGTGGCTACACTTTATGCAGGACATGAAGTGGCAGTGCATGGCGTGGAACACCGTAATTTACCTACGCTTTCCAAGCATCAGATTATTATGGAAATCGAGGAAGACCGTAAGGCCTTGGAAGCATTGACCGGTGATTTCGTGCAGGGTATGTCTTATGCATTCGGAAGCTACAGTGGAGAGATTATCGAGCTTATCAAGCCTTTGGGAATTAAGTACTCCAGAACGGTGAACGGTACTAATGGATTCTTCCCACCGGCAGATTTCATGGCTTGGCATCCCACCTGTCATCACGACGGACCTTTGGAGAAGCTGGGTGAAGATTTCTTAAATGTGCCGGATTACATTGAGCTTCCGCTCATGTATGTATGGGGCCATAGCTTTGAGTTTGGATACAAAAAAGATTTCAGCGTAATAGAGAAGTTCTGTGAAAAGATGTGTGGCAAGGAGGATATCTGGTATGCCACCAATCTGGAAATCTGTGATTACATTCAGGCTATCCGTAGTCTGGAATTCTCTGCAGACGGTAAGAGGGTAAAGAACCCTACCGCCCTTTCTGTATGGATGACCACCGCAGAGGGACTGGTAGAAGTAAAGCCCGGTGAAAGCAAAAACATTTAATAATAGAAAAAGGTCGGGGCACCC
>JAFUKS010000003.1 GCA_017473445.1 Lachnospiraceae bacterium | reverse complement strand
TATTGCCGCCCACCATATTAAATAGCTGGGAAAATCCATTAAAACCGGAATTGCCGGGTACACCACCCATCATGCCCCCTGCCATATTACCTCCACCACCTTTGCCTGAGCTGCTCAGACTGTCTGTATCCACACGCTGCAGAGCACTCATATCCAGTTCAAATAGCTGCTCGATTACGCCAATATCCACAGAGCCGGATTCTGTAAAACCCACTGCCAGGGAACCAAAGCCTACCTGTGTTTCCTTATACACCACCTGAGTTTCACTATTCCGTAATCCAATGCCCATTACTGCAACTACTACCAACACCACCACAAGAGCTGCTATGATAACTATTTGTATTTTTCGATTATTCTTCCATCGGGAAAAAAGATTTTTCACTTTATTCATCATTAATTATTCCTCCTTCCCTGATTTCCGTTACTACCGGGTATCTGCACCTTTCCTCTGTCCGGCATGTTGCCCATATCCGGCATATTTCCGCCACCGGGCATGTTACCCATATCAGGCATGCCTTCAAATCCTTCCGGCAACTCCATATCTCCAAAATCCATATTTCCGTTCATGAAGTCCTCTCCGGAAAATCCATTGTCACTATTCTGAGTCCGACCATCTCCTTGCATCTCCTGCTCTCCTATCGCTTCCTCCAGAGAGCTGACAACGCTGGCAATGTACACCACATCACCTTCCTCCAGACCGGATAAAATCTCCACAGACACACCATTGCCAAGTCCTACTTCTACCTGCTGCAATGTATTTTTATCCTGCCGGGTATATACATAGGTCTTGCCATTCTGCTCCACGATAGCATTCTGGGAAACATACAGCACCTCATCCTTTTTCTCCTTTACGAAGGTAATATCCGCAGTCATGCCTCCGTACAGTAGCTCTGTATTGCCCTCTACACCGATTAGCACCGGATAGCTGACCGTATTACTGTTACGGGAAGTGGCTATGGTATCAATCTCCAAAATGGTTCCGGTGAAGGTTTCCTGCTCATAGGCGGTGAACGCAATATCTACACTGTCCCCTACTGACAGATCCACCACATCCTCCTGGGTCACATCCACAGAAATGGTCATATCACTCATCATGGCATAGGATAACAACGTACCCTGCATAATCAATTGATCCCCGGCTTCATAAGCTACTTCCGTCACAATACCGGATTGCTGCGCATAAATAATGCCCTCTTCTCCCACAAAGGCATCAAAGGCTGCCAGCTGTTCTGCAATCTCCGTTTCCTCAGCCTGAGCTTCGTCCAAAGTACTTTTCAGACTCTCCAGCCGAGCATCGTAAAGAATGGTAGCATTCTCTCCCTCTATCACAGCAGTCTGATAGCTTTGCTCAGCTGCCAGCTGATTTAGAGTACTACCGGCACGGGCGGTTGCCAACTGATTCTCCAGCTTTGTTATCTGCGCAGCATTATCGGTCAGGGATTTCTTTGCGCTATCCAATGCCGACTTTGCATTTTCGTATTTAGACTGGGCACTGTTATAGCCCTGAAGCACCGTTCTGTACCAAGGAGCATTTTCGGGGTCTGCCTGCTCCAGACTGTTTTTTGCTTCTAAATAAACCGCTTCTGCCTCATTATAATTCTCCTGCGCTTCGTCCACTGCATCCTCCAGATCTGACACCTTATTTTGCTTTTGTGTAATCTGTATCTGCAAAGAAGTAATCTCATTTGTAATGGATGCCTTGGCGTTGGCATAGGTGGTCTCCGCATATTCTTTGGCCAGCAAGCGGGCCTGATAATCGGATTCTGCTTCCAGCGCAGCCAAATCATACTCAGACTGAGCTTCACTGCAAGCTACCTTGGCATCTGCCAGGGCACTATTTAACAGCTTCCGGACATCGGAAATACTATCCTCCGTAAAGGTAATCAAGGGCTCTCCCTTCTTTATCCGCTGGCCAGCAGCCACGTGCACCTGCTCAATCTTCAAGTATCTCTGGGTAGTTTCTTCCTCATCCTCATCTTCTTCCTCTTCCGATGTGGAGACTGATAAATCTAAATCATATAGCACCGATTGAACACCGTACTCCAGCCGTCCGCTTTCGGTGATGCCTACTGTCAAAGTACCTCTTTCCACCTTGGTCTCTTTAAAAATCCACTTTTCCTCTTGTAACAGGGGTGCCAGAAACAAGGTATAGCAGGCCGCCAGAATTAGCAGTAGTACCGCTGCCAGTAGTACAATCCTCTTCTGTTTCTTAGATAACTTGCATCTCTTTTTATCCTTACTGCGCATCCTCTACACTCCCTTCCTTTTTCTGACCACGGTCACCGCCACGGCCTCCGTTACCACCCGGGCGTTCCATGCCCTCGGGGAACTCCATATCTTCCGGTCTCTGTCCTTCACCGGGCGTGCCATCAGAGGATGGAATATTCAGTTTGAGCCCCCCAAAGGTAACCATTACAGTCTCATTAGAAGTCAAATCTCCCAAGTCACCGCTTAAGGTCACAATCACATCATAGGTCACATCTGTATAGCTCTCTGCTTCCGATATAGGGTTAATTTCCGATACTACGCCTTCATAAGTCCCGTTCACATAAGCCTTATCACCCACTGTAATATCTGCAATCAGACTCTGATCCACAGATACGGTAACGGTCATTTCCTCCGGATTACTGTACGTAAATACGGTTGCACCACTGGTCAGATTCTGGCCTGCACGTACCATTACCCGCAGGATACTGCCATTTTGGGTCGCATAGAACTGTCCGTCCCCCACACCGGACTCAAACAGCTCCAAGTTGACCTTGGCATCCTCATAGGCATCCTGAAGCAAATCATAATCCGCCTGTGCCTTTTCCACCGCCGCTTCGTAATTTTTCTCCGCATAAGTACCATTATTTAGAGTCGTTTCATAGGTAACCTTGGCTGACAGGCTCTGAGCCTCATAGTCCTCCTTGGCATCCAACACTGCCTGCTCCAGCTCCGGCAACTGTAATTCCAGGGTCTGCAATTCAAAGGATGCATTGGCTACCGCATCCTCATAGGCGTCCTGTGCAGATTCCAAATCCTTCAAATTCTGTTCCAAAACCTTGTACAAACCGGACAATACAATCACATACTGATTATTTTCTCCCGGTCTGGTGCCACCGGTAACTTGGGACCAGCCAATTCCCCACCGGTCCATGCCGTCCTTTAACAGCTGCAGATTTTCATCGTACAATTTCTGATATTTATCCACTTCAAAATAGCTTCTGTATGTATCGTTATCCACATAAGAATGGTATTCTGCAATCTTCTCCTGTGCATCGGAAAGCTCTTCCTGTGCCTTTTCCAGCTTGCCGGTGAGTCCCTCCAGCGTCTCATCATACACTTCCCTGGCCTGGTCGCTTTTTACCAATGCCAAATCCCGGTCATACTCTGCAGTAATCAGACTCTGCTCATATTCAATGGCTCCTGCACGATAAGCCAATTCCGCTTCCAGCAATACTTGCTCCAGCTCCTCCCGGGCCTCCTGTACACTCTCTTGAGTCAGTTCCAAAATAGCCGTTCCTTCCTGCACCTGTTCACCGGAACTTATAAACACCTTGGAAATCTCCAGCCCGGTACTGAGATTTTCCACCTCAAACTCCACCCGGGAGATACCGATGCTAGTAACACCATAGGCAGTAATTCCATCCGAAATAAAAGAGCCCCTCTGTCCAAAGTTTCTGTCACTCCGGCTTTGACTCTCCTGCCCATCTCTTCCCAGGAAAAACCACAGACCTGCTCCTATTAGGGCGGCCAGTAGTATTCCTACTATCGCAATCACAATCCACTTCTTTTTCTTCTTCATTCCTTTGTTCCCTTTCAGCATGTTTTGCGCATATGCTATCCATTTTCCTTATGAGAATAACGCATAAATGTTTTCAAAAAATGTTCAGATTGTGAAAAAAGTATGTCTTTTGACAAAAGGACAGGTGAGAAAATAAACTTTCTCACCTGTCCGATTTATAAATATTTACCATTATATTATTAATTCAAGCGCCAGTGAATAGCCGCCTCTTTAGCTTCCTGCACATAAAGCTTGGCATTGGCCACACTGTCAGACACTTCCTGCTCTGTCACCGGACGCTTCACCTTGCCCGGATTGCCCAGTACCAGGGAATTGTCAGGGATTTCCACCCCTTGGGTGACCAAGGTACCTGCACCAATGATGCAGTTGCTACCGATTTTACAGCCGTCCATGAGAATAGCTCCCATGCCCACCAGGGTATTGTCCCCGATACTGCAACCATGAACAATGGCTCCGTGTCCCACCGTCACATGCTCTCCGATATTTACCGGATAGTCTGCGGTCACATGGACCACCGCATTGTCCTGGATATTACTACCTGCGCCGATACGGACACTACCTCTGTCTCCCCGGACTACCGCATGATGCCAGATGCTGGCCTCATGGCCCAAAGTCACATCCCCATTGACCACTGCGTCAGGGGCGATGTAGGTCTCTACTCCGCCCTGCCCGGCATCCTCCTTCCAGTGCAGACGGTGCAGCTGCCCTGCAGTCTGCATCTGGGCAAAGCCCTGCTGGCGCAGTGCTTCATAAAGCACAATGGCTACGGAATTGGATAGGTTCAGGCTACGGATGGCCGGCAGCATAGGGATACGGATACAGCTTTCCTCATAATCCACCAGAATTTCTTCCGGGATACCTGCACTTTCCTTGCCAAACATAATGAAATCATCCGGACCAAACTCCACATCCGTATAGGAGTACTTGGCCTTGGTGGTGGCCATCCATATCTTGGCACCGGGGTGCTGCTTTTTAAAATCCTCAAAATTAATATATCGGTGTAAATCCAGCTGGTCCCAGTAATCCATGCCCGCACGCTTGATTTCCTTTTCACCCAGGCGAAAGCCCAGGGGCTCAATCAAATGCAGACTGGTACCGGTAGCCACACAGGTACGTCCGATATTTCCTGTATTTGCCGGAATCTCCGGCTGATGTAAAACAATATGCATGTAAAATCTCCCTTAGTATCTCTTTCTTCCTGCCCTGATTCCGGGTACTTACCTGCTTTTTTCTTCCCGCAGCTTCTTCACAAACCGCTCCATCCGTTCCATGGCGATTTTCAGTTTTTCCAAAGAGTATGCGTAGGAAATACGCAGATAACCCTCACCGCTGTCGCCGAAGGCGGTACCGGGTACTGCTGCCACCTGCTCCTCCTCCAGAAAACGGGTAGCAAATTCATCACTGGTCATACCAAATTCCTTGATACAGGGGAACACATAAAAGGCACCATAGGGCTCAAAGCACTCCAAACCCATCCTACGGAAGGCATCCATCAAAAAACGTCTGCGCTGATTGTATGCAGTACGCATCTGGGCGATATCGTCATCACCGTTTTTCAATGCCTCCACTGCCGCATACTGACTGGTGGTGGGAGCACACATAATGGCAAACTGGTGAATCTTGGTCATTTGCTGAATAATTTCCTTGGGCCCACAGGCATAACCCAGTCTCCAGCCGGTCATGGCATAGGCCTTGGAGAAACCATTGATCAAAATCGTACGCTCCTGCATACCGGGCAAACTGGCGATGGACACATGCTGGTCCTTATAGCTCAGCTCTGCATAAATTTCATCACTCATAACGAAAAGATCATGCTTGATAATAACCTCTGCAATAGCTTCCAAATCCTTCCGCTCCATGATGGCACCGGTAGGATTGTTGGGGAAGGGAAGAATCAAGAGCTTTGTCTTCTCCGTAATGGCATCCTCCAGCTCCTGTGCGGTGAGACGAAATTCATTCTCTGCCTTCAGATCAATAATGACAGGAGTCGCACCTGCCAATACGGCACAGGGCTCATAGGACACATAGCTGGGCTGGGGAATCAGCACTTCATCCCCGGGATTCATCATGGCCCGTAATCCGATATCAATGGACTCGGAACCGCCTACGGTAATGAGCACCTCCTTGGCCCAGTCATACTGTACATGCACTCTTCTCTTCAGATAATTGCAAATCTCCTGACGCAGCTCTTTTAAGCCTGCATTGGAGGTATAAAAGGTCTTGCCTCTCTCCAGGGAATAAATACCCTCATCCCTTACATGCCAGGGGGTATCAAAATCCGGTTCTCCCACACCCAGGGAAATAGCATCGGGCATTTCTGCCACAATATCAAAGAACTTACGGATGCCGGAGGGCTTTATATCAACTACTTTATCTGCTAAAGGATTTCTCATAGGGTAAACATCTCTCTTTCGTCTTCTTTTTTCTGACCCATGATGGTGCCATGATCCTTGTATTTCTTTAAAATGAAATGGGTAGCGGTACTAAGTACCGTATCCAGAGTAGATAGCTTATCGGATACAAAATTGGACACATCCCGCAGGGACTTACCTTCCAGAATCAGCATCAAATCATAGCCCCCGGAAATCAGGTAAACGCTGTCCACCTCGGGATATTTGTAAATACGCTCTGCAATATGGTCAAAGCCCTCACCTCTCTGGGGCGTTACACGTACCTCAATCAATGCCGTTACCTTCTCGATGGAAGTCTTTTCCCAGTTAATCATGGTATGATAGCCACAAATAATACCTTCGGCTTCCATAGCTGCCAACTCATTGGCCACCAGGATTTCCTCCTGACCCAGCAGTGCTGCCAGCTCCTGTAAACCGATACGGCTGTTTTTTTCAATAATCGCCAGTAATTCTTCTCTCATATGCTCCCTGCCTTTCTATGCATTCTTGTATATTTCGTCTGTCCGGGGACGATCCATATAGCGGACCTCCTCCCCATTTAGCAATATTCTATCCCTGCTGTCCGTAAGTCGCCCTACCAAAGCTACCGGTATTCCGGCCTCCTCCAGGACCTCCACCAGAGCCTGTCCGTCAGATGCTGCCATCACCAAGCTACCTCCGGATAATAGTTCATAAGGATTCCTATTACAGTATTCACATACCTCTACCGTTTCCTGCCGCAGAGGTAGCTTTTTCATATCTACAGTCAGACCTACCCCTGCTGCCTCTGCCAACTCCCATAATGCAGCAAAAATACCGCCCTCGGAAGCATCGTGCATGGCACTGACTCCATTGGCCGTTGCTATCCGGGCCTCCGGTAAGATGGACAGATATTTATGAAAATCTGCCGCTTCCTCCACCAAATATGTGGGATAACGGGTCAGCAGCCCCTCCTTGAATTCCTTTGCCAGCATGGCTGTTCCTTCCAGTCCAATCCATTTGCTTACCACAATATCCATACCGGCTTTGGCTCCCGACCGGGACGCCTGCTCTTTTCCTGCCTTACCATATCCGGTCAATACTACAAAGGGGGCACAAACCAGCTCTGTAATCCGGGTCTGTCCACCCACAATCTGCATCTGATACCTCTCTGCGAGGTCTTCTGCCTCCTGCATAATACCTTTGACATCCTGCTCCTCTATGTATGTGGGTAACAAAAGCGTCAGCTGGATACCCACCGGCTCCCCTCCCCTTGCGGCCAGATTGTTTATAGTTTTCACCACCAGCTGCTCCAGGGTCTTGGATGGGGTTCTCTCCTTTTCTGCCCAATCACTTTCCTTACGTATATTCCCCGGTAACAAAAGTCGTCCCTCCTGCATACAGGTGATGACCATTTCTTCGGGAGCAAACGCAAAAATGGCACAGTCTGCCCCTACACCTGTGCCACTTAATACTTCCTTTCTTCTCTTTGTAATGGGTTTTAATACAGAGCGTTT
>JAFUKS010000022.1 GCA_017473445.1 Lachnospiraceae bacterium | reverse complement strand
GTTACTGTCTGCACCGGTGTCTCCTCTTTTTTAGTCAAATCCCAGGTAACCGTAAAATTCTCATATACTCTGGTATCCGGCTTAGCAGGGGTATCATTGACAAAAATACCGTCTCCTAAGGGTAAATCCAAAAACTGGGCAATCTCTTCCACAGTATAGTAATTATGAATCTGAATATCATCATTTTCCTGAATCCGGTAAAACTCATTTTCCCGTTTTCCGTTGACGGTGGCGCACTTAGGCATTTCCATTTTCTTAGCATGTACATACATGGTCAGTCCTTCACCAAATTCAGCTAATTTACCCAATTCCAAAACTGCGGGACCGCCGGCAGTAGATGGGGTAATATGGATTCTGTCCCCACTATGTACCTGGGTGTATAAATCTGCTTCCACATCATTAACCATAATTACACAGGACTCACCCTGTTGTCCACGGATGATGCGGGGCTTTCCATTGACCGTAAAGGTCAAAGCCTCTCCCCGTTTCGGGAACAAGGATGCATTGGGGAACTGGCTCTGTACTGCCGCATCTGCCACAGTCAGCTTACCATTATCATATAATTTCATTCGATTGCCGTTAAATTCAAGGAAAATAAAATTATTGCTTTGCTCATAATAGCTTAAACAAATACCGATGGGAGTAACCATCAGGGAATCCTTGATGGGATTATCCATATCAAAGATAATGCTCTGCATCACTTCCTGTCCACGGATAGCCACACGTTCTTTGACAATTCCCAGCTCCTGTGCCAGCTTCTCTGTATATCCGGGCACCATACCGCCACCACCTACTACAAAGACAGCACTTACGGGCTTATCACCATTCAGTTCCTTAATACATTCTGCCACCTGACGGGTCATACTATTTATGGAATCTTCCATCAAAGCGTGTACTTCCTGGGAAGTAATACTCTGGGGCAGACCGATAATATCCTGATACTCTACCACATCCTGGGTACCGCTCTTACGCTTAATCTGCTCTGCTACATCAAATTCTACCAGACAATGCTGCTGCACGATTTCCGTCAAGCTGTCACCTGCCACAGGAATCATACCATAGGCGGTAATGGTGCCATCCTTGGTGATAGAAATATCACTGGTACCGGCTCCCACATCCACCAGGGCCATATTCAGCATACGGAACTTCTCGGGAATCGCCACCTGGATAGCCGCAATCGGCTCCAGTGTCAGATTGGCCACATGCAAATCTGCATGCTCCACTGCCTTATACAGACCATCCACCACATCATCCGGCAAGAAGGTGGCAATCAGTTCAATACCGATTTGCTTTGCCTTATGTCCTTCCAAATTACCAATCTGATAGCCATTCATATAGAATCGGATGGGAGTATATCCAACACAGTAAAATTTCAATTCTGTATCATTATGCTCCTGGAATTCTCCATAGGCCTTCTCTACACCTGCCATGGCAAGTGCATAAATATCATCGGAATTAATTTCCCGCTCAGAATCAAACACCTGCTCCACTGCCGTGGTAACTGTCTTTAACACACGACCAGCCGCCGCAATACATACTTCCGTCAGATTACGGTTTAATCTGTATTCCAGTTCTGCCTTTACCGCTGCAATGGTTTCTCCCACCTTGGCAATATCATGAATCTGTCCATCCAGCATGGCTCTGGTTTCATGCTCCTTCACACACTGTGCCACCACATGAAACTTCACACCTTCCAGATATCCCACGGTACCTACAATGCTACGGGTACCGATATCCAAGCCAAACACCATCTGTCCTTGATTTTCTCTTACTCCTGCCATGTATAAGCCTCCAGTTTATCCTTAATCTGCTTCTTGCTGTCTTCTAATGTACCGCTATTATCTATCACAAAATCGCAATGGGCACGAAATTCCTCTTCAGAAAGCTGATTTGCCATGATAGCTGTAATTTTCTCCTCAGTGTAGCCCCTGGCCAAGGCCAGCCTCTGTCGGCGGACCTGCTCATCTGCATACACATACCAAAGTTCATCCACCAATGCTTCATAGCCAGCTTCAATGAGTAGGGCTGCCTCCACAAAAAACAGTTCCACCCGTGGATTTTTTCTGGCTTCCTGCAATCTGTTCAGCAAAAATTCCTGCACCGCCGGATGCACAATACGATTGACCTGTTCCAGCAATTGCTCATCCTCAAAAATCCGTCGGGCCATTTTGGCTTTATCTATAAAACCATCCGTCTGCAAAATCTCCCGCCCCATTAGTTCTACCAGACGGTCATAACATAACGTTCCGGGTTGTTTTACCAGATGTGCCACCTCATCTGCCAGATAAATTTCGCATTTATAATGTTGCCGGATAAAATTCAGTATTTCGGTTTTTCCGGCACCTACGCCGCCGGTAATCCCTATAAATTTCATTGGCTTTCCTTCCTATTTGGCATCGTACCAGGTATCTCCCGTATGCAAATCCACAGAAAGCGCCACCGCCAAATTCGCAGCCTCTTTCATATTACTTTCCAGAATCTCCCGTACCTGAGTCACTTCTTCTACCGCTGTCTCTATCAATAATTCATCATGTACCTGTAATATCAACCGAGATTTTAAGCCCGCCTTGCGAAGGGCCTCCCATACACGAATCATTGCAATCTTAATAATATCTGCCGCACTTCCCTGAATGGGGGAATTCATAGCAATACGCTCCCCAAAGGAACGCTGCATAAAATTGGAACTGGACAATTCCGGTACGGGGCGTCTGCGCCCGTAAATGGTCTCAATATATCCATTTGCCTTTGCTTCCTCCACCAAACGGTCCAAAAAGCCCTTTACCTTGGGATAGGTAGCAAAATACTTTTCAATATATTCCTGGGCTTCCTTACGGCTGATACTCAAATCCTGGCTGAGTCCAAAGGAACTGATTCCATACACAATCCCGAAATTTACTGCCTTGGCATTACGTCTCTGCAAATCCGTAACCTCCTCAAAGGGAGTATGAAATACCTGGGAGGCAGTAATTCGATGAATATCCTGTTCCATCTGATAAGCTTCTATTAACTGTTCATCACCGGACATATGGGCCAGTACCCTGAGCTCAATTTGGGAATAATCCGCGTCCATAAATACGTAGCCCTCTTTGGGTACAAAGACCTTACGAATCCTTCTGCCAAGCTCCATACGCATGGGAATATTTTGCAGATTGGGCTCCGTGGAGCTAATCCGTCCGGTGGCCGTAATGGTCTGATTGAAGCTGGTATGAATCCGTTCGTCCTCACCGATATATACAGCCAGTCCATCTGCATAAGTGGATTTCAGCTTAGTCAGGGTCCTGTACTCCAAAATATCCTTTACAATGGGTTGTTCTCCTGCCATTTTTTCCAGCACATCTGCCGCGGTGGAATAACCGGTTTTGGTTTTCTTACCACCGGGTAACCCCAGCTTTTCAAATAAAATCTCTCCCAGCTGCTTAGGGGAATTGATGTTAAATACTTCTCCTGCCTGCTCATGAATGCTTTGCTCCAGCTGACTGATTCGTCCGGTCAGAGCCTCACCATAAGTCTTCAGCTCCTGACGGCGTACACCAATGCCCTCCCTTTCCATAGCATAAAGCACCAGCGAAAGGGGCATCTCCACCTCTTTCATCAGTTTCAGCATACCGCTTTCCTCCAGCTTATGACGAAGTATGGGGGTTACTGCCAATGCTACAGCCGCACTGTTTCCGTAATAGGCTCCTACTTTTTCAGGCTGAAGCTGCAGTAACTGGGCAATGCTCTGTTTTCCAAACACTTCTCCATAACCGGGCAATACCAGGTCCAAATATTCAGATGCGATATTCTCGCTGTCATAATCACTTTTTAAAGGATTAAGCAGATATGCTCCTATCATAATATCAAAATAACACTCTGTGCTATTTTGATTCAAATATTCATATTGCTTTTTTATATCACAGGTGAAAATCTCTTTTTGGGAAGAAACCTGTAACAACAGCTGCTTCAGTTCTTCCATCAGAGCTTCCGTCAATAAATCTGTGCGCAGAAAAAAAGCTTCCTTAGGGCTGAATGCCACACCAACTCCCAATAGCCAGGTACCCTCCATAGCCAAACGGATGCCCACCTGCGCTCCTGCTTTGTCCAACAAAACCTTTAGCTGTGTAATGTTCTGTAGCATGGTAACAGATGCAATACCGTTCTGTTCCTGTTCTGTATCTTCTATCCGGGACTCAAAACGTTTGATGATATTCTTCAGCTCCAATTTCTTAAATAAACGATAAGCCTCCTGGGTATAGAATCCATCCGCTTTAGCCGCTTCATAATCCAACGCAATCTCACAATCAGTCTTAATGCGGGCCAGAGCAAGGCTCAAATCTGCTAATTCTTTATTTTCCTTCAAGGACTCCCGTATGCTTTTCTTTTCAATTTCCTCCACATGGGCATAAATTTCCTCCAAAGAGCCATAGGTCACCATCAAAGAGGTAGCAGTCTTTTCTCCTATCTTAGGTACACCGGGAATATTGTCCGCTGTATCCCCCATCAAAGCCTTTAAATGCACAAACTGCTCCGGTGTCACCTGATAAACATTCTTCACATCCCGGGCATAATAATCTTCTATCTCTGTCTTACCCATTTTGGTCTTGGGAATACGGATTTTAATATGGTCCGTGGCTATTTGTAACAAATCACGGTCACCGGACACCAGGGATACCTCCAGCCCCCTGCTCTCAGCCCTTCGTGCTAATGTGCCCAGAATATCATCTGCTTCCAGACCGGCACATTCCATAATCTGGACATTCATTGCCTGCAGTACCTGTTTCATTACAGGCACCTGCTGACGCAATTCCTCCGGCATGGGTTTACGGGTCCCCTTGTACGCATCATACATTTGATGACGGAAAGTGGGAGCATGCACGTCAAAAGCCACTGCCAGATATTCCGGTTGTTCCTCATCTAAAATTTTAAACAAAATATTTAAAAAGCCATATACCGCATTGGTGTGGAGGCCTTCCCCGTTGGTCAGGTCAGGAACCCCATAAAAGGCTCTGTTTAAAATACTATGTCCATCTATCAAAACCAGTTTTTCACTCATATTCTCCACCTTATATAAGTAACCAAATTACTGCGGCCATGATTCCCATAGCCACCAATATCTCCAACACATAGCCCAGTTTCAGAAACCGTTCATGACGATGTAGCTCCTTCCGCACCGAAGTCATACCCTCCGCCAGCTCCCGCTGCAAATCAAAGGAATCTCCTTCCTCCAAACGGGCCATACCGGCACTTACCAAAAACTGAATCTGCAATTCTTCTTTACAATTCTCACAGTGTTCCGTATGCTCCATAAACGCCTTTAGGACTGGGTAATTCATCTTGTGTGACAGATATTCGGGAATTAGTTTTTCATACTCTTTACAATTCATATTTACACCTGTGCAGTCTTCTCCTGCTCATAGTATGCCTCCAGTGCTGCTCTGGATCTGTTGACCGCAGGCTCCAGTTTGGGATCAAACTGGGTACCCATACCCTGGTGAAGGATTTCAAAAGCTTCCTGGGCAGACATACCCTCTTTATAATAGCGTTTACTAATCAAGGCATCATATACATCCGCAACAGCCATAATCCGGGCTTCCAAAGGAATCTGCTCTCCTGCCAGATGCTCCGGATAGCCGGTCCCATCCCATTTTTCATGGTGATAGTGAGCTACATTTACGGCAACCTGTTCAAATGCCTCATCCTCAATACCATCAAGCACCTTTACCAGCAACTGGGCTCCTTTGGCTGCATGGTCCTTCATGAGTTCAAACTCATCCTCCGTAAAATTTCCAGGCTTACGCAAAATCGCATCATCTATGGATAACTTGCCCAAATCATGCATGGGAGCAGCCTTGATCAAGTTCCGGTAAAAGTCGGAGGGTACCGAATAAGTACCAAGTCTTTCCAGCTCTTTTGCCAAAATTCGTACCACATGGCTGGTACGCTTAATATGACCACCGGTTGAAAAGTCACGGCTCTCCACCATATCCGCCATTCCCAGAATCAGCTTATCCTGCATCATACCGATATGTTCCGTCTTAACAGCCACTTCCTGCTCCAGCTGCTCGTTATAATGGTTTAACAGTTTGATATATTGCTGTTGCTCAGTTTCATCAGAAATACGAATCTGATATCCTACCTTTTTCCTATGATGATAAAAATGTTCCACCGTAAACTGATAAATACGATTATTTAAGGGATACAGCTTCTCTACTTTCACATCCTTCCGGTGCTTTTCCTGACCGTCTGCCTCCGCAAACCACTGACTAAATTGGTCAAATATCTCACATTCACCGTCAAACGAATGGTCTACCGACATTGTTTGTAATTCCGGAATGTAATTTAGTGCCGTATCATTACAATCTAATAATCTTTGATGCAAATCCAGAGATATAAAACCGTAATCTCCCCGCTCCACCACATTATCCACGATGGTCTCGCTAATATCATATAAACAAAGCCTTTTGGTCAAACCAATCAAAATTCCCTGGGTTGCCACGTACATAGCAGGGGTCCAATCCACAGCCACATGTATCATTCTGCCCAACATAAATGCAAGCACAGTAGTAGTCTCAGCAGAAAGCAGCCATAATACATTCTTAATGGAAACTCTGCGCTTGGAAAGCATCGCATATATCATAAGTCCCACCGCCCCCAAAAGACAGCCGAATACATTCAGATATAAAAGTGCATGCATGGGGCCATATACCTTTGTCAAAACAGGCACTCCTTCCACCACCGCAAAAGAAACGCTCCGGTAATAAAGGGGACTATAACCGATTGTAAGCACACATAGAAATTGCAATATGCCGAATCCCAGAATCCCCACAGGAATCGGTTTCTTGAAACGAATTCCGCATAGATTCAATGTATTTAAAAGAAAAATCAATGGTAAAAAGCAACCACCCAAATAAGTCACTTTGTTTGCAAGAATCGCTTCCTCTAAATTGGAAGCCATAGCCATCATCAAATAACCTAAATTAGATATGGGTATCAGGGTGAAAACCAAAGGATAATATACATCCACATGCTTATGCCATATCAGCACAAACACAAGAGTCAAAATCAATGACGCAATAAACAACGTCATATAGTAACTAACGACCATTGTCACTTCTACTCCTATTACTCACTTCTCCCCATCATCTCATTTTAACTTTTTTACACACATTCGTCAATGGTTGGCTTACGAGAAATAGCTGCCGCAAAAGCATGCTTTTATAGGTAAAAAAAGACATCCTTCCCCAGGAGGAAAGATGCCTTTGTCAATTCTGCTTACTGCTGTTTTTTCCTATAGCTGCGTTTTACCTTAACCAGGCAAACGCCGGTACGGGCAGGTAAATAAATCGGAAATCCATAGCCCTTTTCACTTGATTGTATTGCCTGATAGGTCATGGGCATAGCAATGCGGTTCCAACCACCAAAACGCTCCTCATCAGTGGATAATACAGGCTCATAAGCCGCCTTATTAGGCGTACGCACAAAATAGGAATCATAGGAATTGTTAGGACTGAAATTCAAAGCAAAAATCAGACCTCCCCGCTCGTATACCAGTACTTGGGCCTCATCATCGATATATAAGCTTACCGGTGCCTTAGCATGTATTTTGTATGCCTTAGCCAGTGCCACCATAGCTTTATCAAATTCCAAAAGCCATT
>JAFUKS010000021.1 GCA_017473445.1 Lachnospiraceae bacterium | reverse complement strand
TGGGGCTTTCGATAATGACCTTAAGCTCGGGAAGGACATCCTCCATTGCTTCGTAGAACATACGCTCCTTGGTGATGACAGGATTTTTAATATATTCTGCGTACATGGCATTGAAACGTGCCACCTGACCTTCTGCTTCATTGATACGTGCGGCCTTTTGTGCCTCGGCTGCCTGAACAATGCTGTCGGCTTCAGCTTTCGCACGTAGCAGCTCCTCGTTCTGATATTTATTTGCGTTGTTTAAGGCAGTCTCCTTGCCCTGTTTGGCAGTTTCTACATTTTTAAATGCTTCCATAACTTCTGCTGTGGGAGGCTCGGAGTCCTGAATGGTGATGTTTACAAGCTGGATGC
This sequence comes from Lachnospiraceae bacterium, assembly GCA_017473445.1. GTDB lineage: Bacteria > Bacillota > Clostridia > Lachnospirales > Lachnospiraceae > Acetatifactor. The sequence goes on along the minus strand of JAFUKS010000021.1, from coordinate 1,876 downwards.
CGATGTCCTGTTCCTCAAGACGCTTGATAATCATATCTTTGATAACGGACTGGATTTCATTTTTGCCGGTAGTCAAAACATCATCTACGGTATAGCTGCCGATGGTTGTACGAATACAACTTTGGCTGACATTTTTCAGGATACCTACAGGGTCCTGGGAGGCATATACGGCCTTTACCGGGTCACTAAAGCGATACTCCACAAAGAAGTCTACATTTACAAAATTGTAGTCGGAGGTAATCATCAGAGAGTCTGCCTCATTGGATGCGTTAGTCTGCATGTCGTAACCGATGGCAAATCCCTGAATGGTGGTATTGACTTTCTTTACTTTTTGTACAAAAGGAATTTTAAAATGAAGGCCGGGTGTGGTAACCGCTTCGGCTTTACCAAAGGTAATCAGTACCGCCTGTTCCTGTTCTCTAATCTGGTAAAATGAGTTAAATCCAATAATTAAAATAGCAAGTACCACAACTACAATTCCGGCAATTTTACCACCGGAAGCATCAAGTTTCTTGCCTAAATTGCCCGTTCCCATGGTTTCAAAGCCTTGAGCGCGGTTTCTGGCTGAGTCGTATTTCATGAAAAAACGCTCCTTTCATATGTTTGACATTTTTGTTTCATGGCATATTCTACTAAATTTTCTGAAAATATGCAATCAAAATAGGTGCACGTTAGAATTTGTTAACGTTCAGACAAAACTATTGCGAAAATAAGGAAAAAGTAATAATATAGAGTTAGACTATGTTTTAAGAAAGAGAAGGTAGTTAAGATGAAGGTATTTATAACTTTTCCGGGGGGGAAAGCAAAAGTACTTACCATGAGTTACGATGATGGTAAAATTCAGGACGAGAGACTGATATCTATTTTTAATCAGTACGGTATTAAGGGTACATTCAATTTAAATTATGGCCTGATGGATGAGAATGACCCTGGTAAGAAGCCGGGCAGTACCATAGTGCCCCGTTTATCCAGGGATAAGGTAAGGGATTTGTACAAGGGACACGAGGTTGCAACGCATACCATGTCTCATGTTACCATTGCCCGTGCGCCGATTCCGGCATTGGCAAAGGATATTTTGGATGACAGAACCGGACTGGAGAGTCTTACCGGTCCAATTGTAAGGGGACATGCCTATCCTAACGGGTCCTATAATGAGGAGATTAAGCAGTTGTTCAAGCAACTGGGAATTGCATATGCCAGAGTGGTTGAGCCGCGTCCTGCATTGCTAAATGCCGGTTTGGTAGGTTCTATGATGTCCTTTAATCTTCCGGAGGATTGGATGGAGTGGAAACCGACCTGTCACCACAATGATCCTCAGCTTATGGCTACTGCAGAAATGTTTGCTAATTACAAAAAGACCCAATATCTGAAGTTGATGTATGTATGGGGTCACAGCTATGAATTTGATAACAACAATAACTGGGAGGTTATTGAGGAGTTTTGTAAATATATGGGTGGCAGAGATGATATCTGGTACGCCACCAATATTGAGATTGTGGATTATATGGCAGCAGCTAAGAACCTGCAATTTTCTGCCAATGCCAATGCTGTGTATAATCCAAGTGCCATCAGTGTGTGGGTGGAACTGGACGGCGGAAGACATGTGGAGATTCCCGGTGGCGCATATGTAGATTTGACCGCAGTATAGGTTTGGCGGGATTAATAGGTTTAAACGGATAACAGGCCCATCCTTCGTCAGGAGGTATGGGCCTTTGCCTATACATGGAAAGGAGCATTTATGAAGATGTATATTATGGCACTTGACCAGGGAACGACCAGCTCCCGCTGTATACTTTTTGATGAAAACGGACAGGTTTGTTCCATGGCACAAAAGGAGTTTACACAGATTTATCCCAAACCCGGCTGGGTAGAGCAT
>JAFUKS010000020.1 GCA_017473445.1 Lachnospiraceae bacterium | reverse complement strand
ATAAAGGCAGTGGGCGATTGCCTAATGGCTGATGCGGGAGGTGTGGAAGTATGAGGATTCGCTTATATAATGCGAGAATATTAACTATGGAGGACGGACAAGGGGTATTTGAAGGAGAGATTCATGTTTTCGATGAGCGTATCGGTAAGGTGATTGCCTATGGTGATGGTGAAACGTCCTTCTGTGATGCAGCATCCGGATATTGGGATGAGGAAATAGATTGTCGGGGGAATCTTTTGATGCCCGGGTTTAAGAATGCCCATACCCATTCCGGCATGTCCTTTTTGCGTTCTTATGCGGATGATGTGCCTTTGCAGGAATGGTTACAGGAGAAAATATTTCCAATGGAGGCTAAGCTTCAGGGAGAGGATGTTTATCATTTGGCTAAGCTGTCTATCTTGGAATATCTTACAAGTGGTATTACGGCGGTATTTGATATGTATTTAAAGCCGGACCAAATGGCTCATGCATGTATGGATTTGGGAATGAGATGTACTTTGGCCGGCGGTTTGAATAATTTTACTTTTTCTTTAGAACAGATGGAGGCGGATTATCAGAAGTGGAATAAGACACATCCGTTGATTAATTATCAGTTGGGTTTTCATGCGGAATATACTTGTGATAAGCGACTTCTGGAAGGGGTGGCGGAGCTTTCGGGCAAATATAAAGCTCCGGTTTATATGCATCTGTCAGAGACTGCAAGAGAAGTGGAAGAATGTAAGACAAAGTATGGCATGACACCTACGGCATTTTTGGACAGTTTGGGGATTTTTGATTATGGTGGTGGTGGTTATCATTGTGTTTATATGACACCGGAAGATATGAATATTTTTCAGAAACGAGGACTTTATGTCATTACTAATCCTGCTTCCAATTTAAAGCTTGCCAGTGGGATCGCACCTATAGCAGAGTTTGTACGTCGGGGGATACCGGTGGCTATTGGCACCGACGGACCTGCCAGCAATAATTGCCTGGATATGTTTCGTGAGATGTTTCTGGTTAGCGGTTTGTCAAAGATAAAAGAGCAGGATGCGTCCAGCTTAGATGCCATGGAGGTGCTTCGGATGGCCACCGTAGGTGGTGCCCGGGCAATGGGACTTACGGACTGTGATGTGCTGGCAGAGGGAAAATATGCAGATATTATCATGCTGGATTTACATGAGCCCAATATGCAACCCATTCATAATATTCCTAAGAATATTGTATACAGTGGTAGCAAAAGCAATGTGAAAATGACCATGATTGGAGGAAGGATTCTGTATTATAATAAAGAATTTATTCTTTCTGAAAATATTGATGACATTTACGAAAATTGTGGTAAAATAATTAATGTGATGACTTCATCACGGTAATTCTCTAATTATGCACCTTGTCTGAAAATGGACAAGCACAAATCTACTTAGGAGGGAGAAATTATATGTTAGAGAAATTTTTTAAGTTAAAGGAGAATGGCACGGATATCAAGACCGAGATTCTGGCAGGTATTACTACCTTCATGACCATGGCTTATATTCTGGCTGTAAATCCTAACATCCTTTCCGCATCCGGCATGGACGGAAACGCAGTTCTTCTTGCAACTGCATTTGCATCCTTTATTGGTACCGCATTAATGGCACTGCTTGCAAATTATCCTTTTGCACTGGCTCCCGGTATGGGTCTGAATGCGTATTTTGCTTATTCCGTAGTAATCGGTATGGGTTATTCCTGGCAGATTGCGTTGCTGGCAGTATTGGTTGAGGGTATTATTTTTATTGTTCTTTCTGCTACGAATGTACGTGAAGCAATCTTTAATGCGATTCCTTTGACCTTAAAGTCTGCAGTGAGTGTGGGTATTGGTTTGTTTATTGCCTTTATCGGTTTACAGAATGCAAAGTTGGTAGTAAATAATGACTCTACATTAATTACTTATCAGACCTTTAAGGCTGATTTTAATTCTGTGGGAATGGGTGCATTGTTAGCATTAATCGGTGTAATTATTACTGCATTTTTCCTGGTAAAGAAAGTGAAGGGTGGTATCTTATTCGGTATTCTGGCTACCTGGATACTGGGTATTATTTGTGAATTGGTAGGCCTGTATGTTCCTAATCCTGATTTGGGTATGTACTCCGTAATTCCTACCGCATTTGTATCCTTTGATTTCTCGGCTATCGGTAAGACCTTTGGACAGGTATTTGCTGCAGATTTTTCTGCCCTGAAAAATGTGTTTGAATTTTGTGTAATCGTATTTTCTTTCTTGTTCGTAGACATTTTTGATACTTTGGGTACTTTAATCGGTGTTTCTTCCAAGGCTGATATGCTGGATGAGGACGGTAAGTTACCCAGAATCAAGGGTGCGTTGATGGCAGATGCAGTTGCAACAACTGCCGGAGCTGTTTTGGGTACTTCTACTACAACCACCTATGTGGAAAGTGCTTCCGGTGTTACTGCCGGCGGTAGAACAGGTTTGACTGCAATGGTTACCGGTTTGTTGTTCTTACTGGCATCCATCTTCTCGCCCCTGTTCCTGACCATTCCTTCCTTTGCAACAGCACCTGCGTTGATTATTGTAGGCTTCTATATGATGTCTTCTGTTGTTAAGGTAAATTGGGAAGATCCTTTGGAAGGGGTTCCTGCATTCCTTTGCTTAATCGGAATGCCTCTGTGCTACAGTATTTCTGAGGGTATTGCAATTGGTGTTATTTCCTGGACTTTGTTACATCTGATTTCCGGAAAGTCCAAGGGTAAGGTTAGCGTATTAATGTATGTCCTGACCGTTCTCTTTATCTGCAAGTACGTTTTCTTGTAGGAGAGAATGTTATTGAAATAAAGCTTTGATGTTTGGAAACAGGCAGAAGAAAGATTCTGCCTGTTTCTTTCATAAATGGGAGTATTTTATGGAAGTAGTAATTACACTAAGTGTGTTAGCGGCACTGTTACTGACATTCATGGGAATAGAACAGTATCAGCAAAAACAACGTGCCAAACAGTTTATCAAGTCCTTAAAAGACAATTACGGAAAAGCACCGAACAGAAGTTATCAACTGGAACGATTTGAGAAAATAGGGAGTTTTTACAGAAAACATCCGGCTCCCTATCAGTTGGATGATATTACCTGGAATGATCTAGGGATGGATGATATTTTTAAACGAATGAACTATTCCTTTTCTGCTACGGGAGAGGAATATTTATACTACATATTGCGCACACCGGAATATGAGGAAGATAAATTACAACGTCTGGAAAGTCAAGTATGTTTCTTTATGAATCAGGAAGAAGAACGGGTGAAAGTGCAGGAATTAATGCATCGTCTTGGATACGTGGGGAAATATTCCCTTTATGATTATCTGGACCACCTGGATTATCTGGGAGAGAGAAATAACCGGAAACATTATCTGTTGAATCTTTTGTATTTTCCTTGTGTTTGTTTGCTGTTTTTTCAGTTTACCTGGGGCGTGGCAGCTATCATAGGGCTTATGCTTTATAATATTGTGACATACTATAAAGAAAAGGGTGAAATTGATCCCTATGTTATCAGCTTTGGTTTCGTACAGCGTTTGTATTTGTGTGCAGAAAAGCTGGCAAAAATGAAATTGCCTGGGTTTGAGGCTGAGCAGGAGCAGATACAAAGATGTTGTAAAACGTTGAAAAACATGTACAGGGGTTCTTTTTGGGTAATGTCACCGGGGAGGGGTAATGCCACCGGTGGGAATCCAATGGATATGATTATGGATTATATGCGCATGATTTTTCATCTGGATATTATGCAGTTCAATAAAATGCTGAGTATTATCCGATGTCAGATGAAAGATGTGGACCTACTTATCCGTACGGTGGGATATATTGAGACGGCAATCTCCATTGGTTCCTTCCGGGCTTCTTTGGAGCATGGATATACCGTTCCTATATTTACAGAGGAGCGGACGCTGGTGCTGGAGGAAGGCTATCATCCATTGATTTCTTCTCCTGTAAAAAATTCTATACGGGGAGATGGCTGCGTGTTACTTACCGGTTCCAATGCCTCCGGTAAGTCTACTTTCTTAAAAATGGTGGCATTAAACGGAGTGCTGGCCCAGACCATCCATACAGCGATAGCTGCAAACTACCGTGGACCAATGTATAGGATTGTATCCTCCATGGCGCTACGGGACAACCTGGCCGGCGGAGAGAGCTATTACATTGTGGAAATCAAAGCATTGAAACGTATATTGGACATGACGGAACAAAGAACAAAAGAGAATACACCACCGGTATTATGCTTTGTGGATGAAGTGCTTAGGGGTACCAATACGGTAGAACGAATAGCGGCCTCCTCCCAGATATTAAGGAGCTTGTCAGAACGGGGAGTGTTGTGCTTTGCAGCCACCCACGATATTGAATTGACAGAGCTATTGAAGGATTATTATACCAATTACCATTTTGCAGAGGAAATCTGTGACGGGGATGTGGTGTTTAATTATCAATTGCGTTCCGGAAAAGCGTCCACGCGGAATGCTATTCGATTATTGGAAATGCTTGGTTATGATGAAGATATTATAAGTCGAGCAGGCAGGGAAGCAGAGTTGTTTACAGAAAAGGGTGTCTGGGAATTGGCTTGACGGTAAATGGCAGCGTTGGTATACTAAAAACATGTAAAGAAAAGAGGAAAATATTATGGTTGCTTTTGCAAATACTTTTTTATCTTATGTAGTTCTTATGCTTATAATTGTAGTAGTAGCCGGTGTGGCGATTACCATTGGTATTACCCTGCGTAAGAGAAAAAATAACAAGCTGGACACAGCAATTATTGAAAATAATACAGAAGAATAGGATAAGTCTATGAACCGATTTACCACCATTCTCTGGGATGTGGACGGCACCCTGCTGGATTTTGCCTATTCCCAGAATTACGCTATCAGAAAGTGTTTTCAGACCATTGGAAAGCCTATTACCGATGAAATGGTCGATAGATACGATCAGATCAATAATAGTTTCTGGAAACGTTTGGAGCAGAAGGAAATTACCCGGGAAGAATTATTGTCCGGCAGGTTTTTGCAGTTGTTTGAGGAATATCGCATTGAAGGTGTGAATATCAAGGCATTTATGAAGGAATACCAGGAAAGTCTGGGAAATGTTTATTCTTTTCAGGATGATGCGTTGACGATTTTGACTGCCCTGCATGGACACATGAAGCAGTACGTAGTGACCAATGGGGTTACTTCTACCCAAATGAATAAGCTTCGACTTTCTGGCATTTACAATTTGATGGATGGTGTGTTTATTTCCGAACAGATGGGGGCAGATAAGCCCAGTGAAGTGTTTTTTGAAAAGGCATTGTCCCATGTGGCGGAGCAGGATAGGAGCAGGATTTTGATTGTAGGAGACTCCCTGTCCAGCGATATTTTAGGTGGTAGCAATGCCGGAATCGTTACCTGCTGGTACAATCCTCACGGTCAAGAGAACTCTTTGGATAGGAAACCGGATTACGAGATTCATGATTTACACCAGATTTATGAGGTGCTTGAAATCATTTGCGGAGGTTGACGGTATGGCAAAATCCTCAGGACAGAAGCGGAAACTTCTTTGCTTATTACAAATTCTACAGGAACATACAGACAGCGAGCATTTGATGAGTACCCAGGAGCTGATAGATGCCCTGGAGGGCTATGATATTCATGCGGAGCGTAAGAGTATCTATGATGATATTTCCTGCTTGAATGATATGGGCTACGAGGTGATTGGGGCACCCAGTCGTGTGGGTGGCGGATATTATTTATCCTCCAGGGACTTGGAACTGCCGGAGCTGAAGCTTTTGGTGGATGTGGTCCAGTCTTCCCGATTTCTTTCGGAAAAAAAGTCTCGTATGCTTATTGGTAAGCTGGAGAAGATGGCCAGTAAGTATGAGGCGCAACAATTACAACGACAGGTATATGTGGCTGGACGTGTAAAGACCGGAAATGAAAGTATTTTTTACAATGTGGATGCCATTCACAGAGGAATCCAGGAGAACCGGCAGATTACCTTTCATTATCTGGACTGGAATATTCATAAGGAATTGGTGAAGCGTCAACGGGGAGAGAAACAGGTAAGTCCCTATGTGCTGATTTGGAAGGATGAAAATTATTATCTGGTAGCGTATGATGCCAATGATAATGTGATGAAACATTATCGTGTGGATAAAATGGAAAAGGTACAAGTGACGGAAGCTGTTCGAGAGGGCAGAAAGCAGTTTGAACAGCTGGATGTGGCCACTCATTATAACCGTATGTTTGGAATGTATAATGGAGAGCCGGAGACGGTCTCTTTGGAATTCCCGGAGCGGCTCTTGGGAACGATGCTTGACCGTTTTGGTAAGGAATCCAATGTGAGAGTTGTGTCGGATGGCTGGCTTAGAATGCGTGTACAGGTCACCTTAAGCGGTCAATTTTACGGTTGGCTGGCTGGTATTGGTAAAGAACTGAAAATCGTATCTCCTGATACCGCAGTAAAGGAATATGAAAACTGGCTTCAGGGCATATTAAATGAATATAAATGACAATTGGGAAAAGGTACCGAAATTTTGGTACCTTTTTTGTATATATTATTCGACCGTATAAAGTTGACTTTTGGTACATGTTTTTTTATACTGGATACATAGCACAATATCTGGACAAATATCTCTAAAGTTTTACAAGATATAGTACGATATATTGTGTGTCGGGCATGTTTTCAAAGGAAAATAAGCGGCAAATATCCGGCCCAAGTGCCTTTATAATATATTATTTTAACCAGGGAGGAAGCAGTGATGAGTAGCAATTTTGAGCAATACGAAGCAAATGACGTAAAGTATAATGAGTTATTTCAGCCGGACAGGCAGGTTTATATGATAAAGAAGGACGGCAGCAAAGAAGCCT
>JAFUKS010000019.1 GCA_017473445.1 Lachnospiraceae bacterium | reverse complement strand
CATCTGAACTGCAGAAACACCCAGCATAAATGCTGCTGCCACGCCACGTCCGTCACCGATACCGCCTGCTGCAATAACAGGAATATTCACTGCATCCACTACCTGAGGTACCAGAGCCATGGTGGTGGTAGAACCAATGTGTCCGCCACTTTCCATTCCCTCTGCTACTACTGCACTGGCACCGGCTCTTTCCATCATGCGGGCCATTGCCACACTTGCTACCACGGGAATTACCTTTACCCCTGCTGCTTTCCACATCTCCATGAACTTGGAAGGATTACCTGCGCCGGTGGTTACCACCTTTACGCCCTCTTCCACCACGATTTTTGCTACTTCCTCTGCATTGGGATTCAGGAGCATTACATTTACACCGAAGGGCTTATCCGTCAGTGCCTTGCATTTTCTGATTTCCTCCCGTACCACCTCAGGGGGTGCAGAAGCTGCACCGATAAGACCTAAGCCACCTGCATTGGACACCGCTGCTGCCAGCCGATGCTCTGCTACCCAGGCCATTCCCCCCTGAATCACGGGATATTCAATTCCTAATAATTCTGTAATAGTTGTCTTCATAAAGTTTATCCTTGATTCATTAATGATTAGTTCTGCTTGCTCTCTACGTATGCGATAACATCACCAACAGTTACGATCTTTTCTAAATCCTCGGAAGGAATCTCTACACCGAACTCGTCCTCAAGACCCATTACCAGTTCAAATAAATCCAGGGAATCTGCCTCTAAATCCTCTTTAAATCTGGTGGTTTCGGTAATCTCCACGCCTTCTACATTTAACTTGTCCTCGATGATTGCTTTAATCTGATCAAACATTTCTTTTTCTCCTTTTGCTCTCTTCAAATATTTTGATTTTCAAATAGTTTGAAAATCAAATGTTTTGACTTTCAAACTATCCGACATACAGATTACTCCTCAATGTTCACTTTGTCAACCTTTATTTTTTAGGACCATAGGACTATATTTTATTCTACGTGCTTTCATGCAATAAAATAATACATTTGTGCAATGAAATTGCTTTAAAATCGGTATATGATAAAATAAAAAAGACTATGGAGGACATTATGAAACGAATTTTTGCTGTTATATTAAGTCTTACACTTATCCTTTGCCTGACCGGATGTACTGCCAAGCCCTCTTCTGAAGCTGCTTCTACTGATACAGGTACAGAAATGACTTCAAGCCCGACAGAAACAGTTGCGGACTCCCAGACTTCAACCGAGGAAGTAACAGCTTCCTCCTCATCAGAAGTAACGGACTCCCACCCCGCAGAAATACCCGGCGAAGAAATAGTTTCTATTCCTTACTCAGCCGACTTCTATGATTATGAGTCCATGGCAGAGCTATTGTCCCAATACGGGATTATCTTCGGTACCAAGATCAATTCTAATACCGAATCAGACTACACCTTAAAGAGTTTGATTTCCACCCATTTTGACAGTGTTACCGCAAGCAATGAAATGAAGGCCTATACTCTTTTAGATCAAAATGCTTCCAAGAAATCCGAAGACGGAATGCCCCGAATGAATTTTTCCAAATCCGATTGCATCATCTCTGTGGCATCAGAGACCGGGACCAAAATCAGGGGACATGTACTGGTATGGGATGCCCACATGTGCGATTGGTTTTTCCGAAAAGGATATGAAAGCAGCGGCGACTATGTGGATGCCGACACCTTGAAAAAACGCTTGGAATCTTATATTGTTCAGACCATTACCTACTACGAAACCAATTATCCCGGAATGGTGTATTGCTGGGATGTGGTAAATGAAGCCATCGGTGACAGTTCCAAGGACTGGGATGCCGGTGATGCCCGCCATATCCGTACCTCCCGTGATGGCAAGCCCAACAAATTTTATGACATCATCGGCAAGGATTATGTGGAATTATCTTTCCTGTATGCCCGAAACACAGTGGATGCTTTGAAAGCGAAAAATCCGGAAGTCGACATCAAGCTTTTTTATAATGATTACAGCACCTTCAGTGCCAATAAAAGAGATGCTATCTGTGCCCTTGTGGACAGTATCAATACTTACGCCAAGGACGCTGAGGGCAACTACCGAAGGCTGGTGGATGGTGTAGGCATGCAGGGTTACATCGGTAGCTCCGGTAAACAAACCGGTTGTATGCGTAAGATTGACATCATCAATATCGAAAAAGCGATTCTGAAGTTCTGGGAGCACGGTGTCGAATCCCAGATTACAGAAATGGCGGTACGCAGCTACAGCAATTCCCCCTATGACAACCTGAAGCATGCAACCTATTATGCTGATCTGATGGAACGACTTGTGGACATCAACTCCGGAGAAGAAAAGCCCCTCACCGGAATTTCCGTCTGGGGACTGGTGGATGCACCCGATACTACTCCCAAGGATTATCATTACCGTCAAAACGGTCCCTACTGTGGCTTATTTCATGAAAGCTATGAGGTAAAGGATTCCTTCCACGCGGTGTATGAAATGCTAAAAACGAAAGAACAGAACTAAGCTTTGTTTCAAAGAATATAAGGAGAACAAACCATGTACTTGATAAAAGAAACGATCCCTGCTACTGTGCTGGTAGAAGCAGAAGCCTATGAAGGCGTGTACCGCATCGCCCAAAAAGTAGCTTTGGATTTTGAAAAAGTCTGTGGACAACAGCCCCAAATCATCCGGGAGTGCAAGGACTGCTCGGGAACATCCTTGATTCTTTTTGCCACCCTGGGGCACAGCCCTTTGGTGGATACTCTGGTAGCTGCCGGCAAACTGGATATTTCCGGGATTCAAGGCAAATGGGAATGCTACCTGCGTACCGTTATATCCAATCCCTTTCCGGGCATTGAAGAAATGGTAGTTATCTGCGGCAGCGATAAACGCGGTACCATCTACGGCATGTTTTCCCTGTCCGAATATTTGGGTGTTACTCCTCTATGCTACTGGGGAGACGCAGAGCCCATGCCACGGACTGACATCGTTTTGAGTGCGGATTGGAGTATAGTCTCCAAGGAACCCTCTGTGAAGTTCCGCGGGTTCTTTATTAATGACGAATGGCCCTGCTTCGGACGCTGGACCCGTGAAAAATTTGGAGACGTGAATGCACAGGCTTATGAGGTCATCTTTGAATTTCTGCTACGTATGAAGGGTAATTATCTGTGGCCCGCCATGTGGTGCTCTAATTTCCCCTTAGATGGTCCCGGAAGTCTCAATGAGGAGCTGGCAGATATATATGGCGTGGTAATCGGCTTTTCCCACCACGAGCCCTGCTTACGTGCCGGTGGTGAATACTCCCGGGTAAGAGGAGCCAATTCCCCCTATGGAGATGAGTGGAGCTTTCTGACCAACCGGGAAGGCATCACCAATTTCTGGCGGGACGGATTGCTACGCAGCGGAAAATACGAGAATCTTATTACCATCGGTATGCGAGGCGAAGCAGACTCCACCATTCTGGGAGAAAACTCCGGTCTCAAGGAAAATATTGATTTATTAAAGGATGTAATTACCGTCCAAAAACAGCTGATTCGGGAATGCTGTGGATACGAGAAGGCTGACGCACAGCAGCTTCTGGCCATTTATAAAGAAGTGGAGCCCTTCTTTTACGGAGATGAGACCGTTGCCGGCTTAAAGGACTGGGAAGGTCTTGAAAATGTCATCTGCATGCTTTGTGAGGACAATTATGGTTTCCTGCGCAGTCTCCCCTCCAAGGAGTTGTATCAGCAGATTACTTCCAGAGGCGGCGGCTTTGGTATGTACTACCATCTGGATTATCATGGTGCTCCCACCTCCTACGAGTGGATGCCCTGTACACCCCTGCCCAAAATCTGGGACCAGATGTGCATGGCCTATGATTACGGCGTCCGGGATGCCTGGATTGTAAATGTAGGAGATGTAAAGGGCAATGTATTTGAACTGGAATATTTTCTGACCCTGGCTTACGACTACGACACCTGGGGAAGCAGTGCTCCTAACAGCTGGAAGCACTATTTGGAGCAAAAGCTTACTGCTCTCTTCCCTGCGCTGACAGAGCAATTACGCCAGGATATACAAACGGTATACACCGATTATATGACCATCAATGCTCTGCGACGTCCGGAGGCAGTGAATGAGAACACCTTCCATCCCTGTCATTATCTGGAAGCAGACCGTCTGTTACAGCGGATTACTGCCTGTGAACAGCTGGCAGACTCTATTTGGCAGCAATTGCAGGAATCCGGTAATATCCGGGGGATGCAGACCTATTACAGCCTGTTCTACTATCCGGAGCAGGCCAGCATGAATCTATACAAGATGTGGCTTTACACAGCGAAAAACCATCACTATGCTTCCCAAGGGCGGGTCATTGCCAACACCTATGCCGGTTACGTAAAGGAATGTCTCCAAAAGGATGTCGCATTAGGCAAGGAATTTGCTTCTTTCCGGGAAGGAAAGTGGAATGGCATGGAACTGGAAACCCACATCGGCTTCCGCACCTGGAACGAGGACGGATGCAGATATCCGATATGCCATATTGTGGAGCCCTATGAGGAACCCAGACTGTCTGTGTCCCGTAAGGACTCCTCTGCCACGGCCATCCGTGCTTTTGGTGGTCCTAAGCAAATCATCGTGGATGACTTCCTGGATGGACAGACCCGTGAAGTGACCCTGGAACTGGCTAATACCGGCGTCGATACAGTGGATTACGAAATTCAGGGAAATGCTCCCTGGCTGGAGCTGTCCTCCACTGCCGGATGCCTCTCCCTGCTACAGGAACTGCATCTGATTTATCATCCGGAGAAGATGACGGCTGACCGAGATCAGGTGACCTTGACTATCCGCTCCACCAAGTCAAGACTGATTGTGGAACACAAGCCAGAGATTCAGATAGTGGTATCCGCATGCCATAAAAAGAAACTTCTGCCCCGGACAGCTTATCCCCGCAAGAGATTGATTACCATAGATGCACCGGCGTATTATGAAAAACACCATCAGTCAGGTGCGGAGTATGTAGAACTGGAAGGTTATGGACGCAGCGGCTTTGGCGTGAAGGTCTTCCCTAATACAGCCAGCTTTACCTTGGAAGATGAGTCCCCCTCCTTATGCTACCGTTTTGCAGTAGACTCACCTGGTCAATATGTAGCTGAGCTTTGGCTCACTCCTACCAGTCCTGCAATGTATCAAGGCGAGCATCGTTTGGCACTTCAGTTAAATGACAGTGCGAAACAGGCTGTTTCCCTCCTACCGGAGACTTATCGGGCCGGCGACTGGCGGGACAGCGTATGGAGTAAGGGTGTCATGGACCATATCCGTAAGGTCACACTACCTATTACCTGTAATACTTTACTGAATACCCTTACCATATCTGCCATGGATGCGGGCGTGATACTGGAAAGGATTCTGATATATCCCAAGGATACCCCACCTTTGGATAGTTATCTGGGCATCTAATAGGAAAAGGACGCCTGCTGACAAAAATCCTCCCGTCAGCAGGCGTCCTTGCTCTTTCTTAATCAGGTTTGGTGGTCGCTTTTCTTTGCCTTCTCCCCGACTATAGTTCCTTTTTCTAGTTTTAATCGGGTACTTTTCTTTCTTTCCCTCCGACTAGTCTTGCTTTTCTACCACTCGGTCGGGTATTTTTATTTCTTCTACCCCGACTAATCTTGCTTTTCTACCAGTCAGTCGGGTATTTTCTTTTAATCACACCTCTACAACTTCATAGATATCATTATATTTGATTCAGAAATTCATCTGCTTCATTTCTGTTCTTAAAAATATAAATATCTTTGTGAGAGTACTTACCCAACAACTCCATCACCTTAGGACGGCTTTGTAAATTATAGTTCTTTATAAACTCAATGAACTCAGTATCTTCTTCATTTTCTATCCACGGCATTTGCCGCTTCCGGGACAACCGATTACCATAACCCTTTTCATACTTTATACCTCACGGGATATGTTATTTTTTCTTCTTATGCACGTTACGGATTGTTTTTTTCTTATTAAGCCTTCCGTAAGCTTCCTTTTGTGTGGTACGTTTTCCGTTACTTGCCTTGCCGATGTCACCTCTACCGTTCCCTTTAGTTCCCGCAGTCTGGCCCTTTTTCTGACCATAACCGCCTGCTGCCTGTCCCTTTTTCTGTCCATAGGAAGCATGTGCTCCACCCTCCGTCCTACGGGGGCGAATGAGGCACTTTTTATCAAAGCCGATTAAGTCCGTGCGGCCTGCCTTGGTCAGGGCCTCTACTACCAAATCATAATTTTTAGGGTTCCGGTACTGGATCAAAGCTCTCTGCATGGCCTTCTCATGGGGATTGGTAGCCACATATACAGGCTGCATATTCCGAGGGTCCACACCCGTATAGTACATACAGGTGGAAATGGTGGAGGGGGTGGGATAAAAATCCTGCACCTGCTCCGGCATATAACCCAAATCCCGCAAATACTCTGCCAGCTCCACTGCTTCCTTTAAAGTGGAACCGGGATGGGAGGACATCAGGTAAGGCACCAAAAACTGGTTTTTGCCCAGTTTTTCATTCATGGCCTTGTAGGCCTTCACAAAGCTGTTGTATACTGCCACCTTGGGCTTGCCCAGCTTTTGCAATACGGTATCAGAAATATGCTCCGGGGCCACCTTCAGCTGTCCGCTTACATGATGCTCACACAGCTCCCGCAGGAAAGTATGGTCCTTGTCTGCCATGAGATAATCGAAACGGATACCGGAACGGATAAATACTTTCTTTACATTCGGTAATTCCCGCAGTTTTCGAAGCAGATTTAAATAATCCTTGTGGTCCACTTTGAGATTTTTACAGGGCTCCGGGAAGAGGCACTGCTTGTTGGGGCAGGCTCCCTTGCTCAACTGCTTTTCACAGGCAGGAGCACGGAAATTAGCCGTGGGACCTCCCACATCATGGATATAGCCCTTGAAGTCCGGGTCCCAAACCATCTGGTTTGCTTCTGCCAAAATAGACTCATGGCTTCTGGTCTGGATGATTCGGCCCTGATGAAAGGTCAATGCACAGAAGCTGCAACCACCGAAGCAACCACGATTACTAATCAGGGAAAACTTCACCTCTTCGATAGCAGGAATCCCTCCTGCTTCCTCGTAGGAAGGATGATAGGTACGCATATAGGGCAAAGCATACACAGCGTCCATTTCACTTTGGGTTAGGGGCTTGGCCGGTGGATTCTGCACCACAAACAGCTTACCGTCGTAGGTCTCATAGAGACGCTTGCCGGAAAAAGGGTCCGTATTACAATACTGGGTATAAAAGCTACGGGCAAAGGCCAACTTGTCCTGCTTAATTTCCTCAAAATGGGGAAGCTCTATGGCATCGTAAATAATACTCTTATCCCGGGTCTTATACACAGTGCCGTCGATATAGGTAATATCCCTTACATCCATGCCACTATCCAAAGCCTCTGCAATTTCCACGATACTGCGTTCTCCCATGCCATAGGAAATCAAATCCGCACCGGAATCCAATAGAATTGACCGTTTTAGTCTATCGGACCAATAATCGTAATGGGCCAGCCGGCGAAGGGAAGCTTCGATACCTCCAATGATAATGGGCTTAGTCTTATAGGTCTGACGAATCAGATTACAATATACAATGGTAGCATAGTCCGGACGCTTGCCCATGACGCCCCCGGGAGAATAGGCATCGGTAGCTCTCCGCTTCTTGGACACGGAATAATGATTCACCATAGAATCCATGTTACCCCCGGACACCAAAAAGCCCAGCCGGGGCTCCCCCAGGATATTGATGGATTCCTGCACCTTCCAATCGGGCTGGGCAATGATACCCACCGTAAATCCATGGGACTGCAATACTCTGGCAATGATTGCATGACCAAAAGAGGGACGGTCCACATAGGCATCCCCCGTAATATATACAAAATCCAGCTGAGAGATTCCCTCTCTCGCCATATCTTCTTTTGAAATTGGTAAAAATCCGTTACTCATTCAAATATGCGCCTTTCTGCTTAATACTGTGATTATAGCATACTTGAACCGGATAGCCTAGACCTAGGATAGGTTCTTTCCGTTCACAGAACATCCCTTTATATCTACTGCCACATAAACCTCCCGGCTGTCAGGAAGAGCCACCAGCGTATTGCAATCTTCAAAGGTAATATTTTCCCCATGACGCATATAATAACCTGCTGCCGGCAGGATACCGAAGCAATTGGACTCCGGATACTGCTTGCCAAATTCTGCCGGATTGCCCGGAACTTCCGAAACACCACCCTTATAAATGGCGTTCACTCTGCGGAAGGTAATATCCTTCATTAAGTAGGTCTTCCCTTCCGCCTCATAACCGCCTAAATAGCTGCCATAGCTACGGCGGATTCCTTCTGCATGGATATTCTCAAATAAAATCTCTTCTACGCTACCGATGCGGTGCTGACCCCAATCCGGTGTCCGTCCCTTATCACCAATGAGGATAAAGAATGCACTTTCCACATTTTGGATAAAGATACGCCGGAACTGCAGATTCTTAATAAGACCGCCGTCCACACTTTGGATGGAGATGGCACAGGTACGGGTATCCTTGATAATACAATCCTCACAAATACAGTTGGTAAAACCGCCATAGCTATAGGTACCGAATTTGATACCGTTAGCCATGGTACTGATAATAAAACAGTTACGCACTAATGTATTATCACAGCCGCTTTCATTACCGCTTTTAAAGCACATGGCATCATCATCGGCCTTGATATTACAATTTTCCACCAACACATCATAACAATCACAAAGGTCAATACCATCCCTATTGGGATACCAGGTGGAATCAATATTGATGTCATGAAGGTACAAATCGTCACACTCCACCAGGGGAATGGTCCACATACCTGCATCCTTTACATATAGGTCACAGATTTCCACATTAGGACAACCTACCAGCAAAATAGCACTGACTCTCAGACTTTCCGAACCGTAAGCTCCGGGAAAGTCTCCGCTGCCATCAATGGTTCCGCCACCGCAAAGACGGATGTTTTCCTGATCGTCCGCAAAAAGTAACGCCTTCTGAGGTCCCTGGACGATGGTATTCCAGTTGGGATGTTTCTCACTGAGACGTACCGGATAAGCCTCCAAATCCAAGGTACCTTTAAGGGTCGCATTTTCCTCAATATACAATGTCACATTTTTCTTTAATTCCAGCATACCGGACAGGAAAGTTCCACCCTCCAGATACACGATACCTCCGGTGGTACTACAGGTATCAACGATTTCCTGCAATTTGCGGGTAACTAAGGTCTCCCCATCTGCTTCCACACCCATTTTTCTGGCATGATAAACTGTCTGGGACTGTGCCAGCTGCTCTATAGCGGGAACCGTATTGGGATACACGCTAAGCTGTCCCACATACATGACGCCCCCGTGACTGCCCATCCAAAGCTCCTCTACCTGCTTTGCAGGAACAAACAATCCTGCTCTGTGCAGCATCCGCTCTCCATCTATGTAAAGGGAGTACACTCCCTGCTGTAAATTCACAGACACATAAATACTGTACCAGTCATCGCTCTGGAAATGACACAATTTCTGCTTTTTCTGCCCGTCATAAGCATAGAAATAAGCGCCCTCCGTATCCAGCTGCAGCACCTTCTGTAAAGTACCATCGTACTCTCCCAGCACCATCAGTACATTGACACCTGTATTGTGAATATCCATTTTCACCCATTGGGAAATCACTAACCGGCCACCTGTTTTTTCTATTTTCTTTTGGACACAGGTACCTTCTCCTGCAATCCGTAAAGGCTCTGTGTATTTTTCCTGTAATAAATAAGCAATCTCTGAACGGGAAGCCATATACTTGCCCGGATTTTCATAACTGTGTACTGCTGAATGATTCATAATTCTACCTCCATGATTGGTCAATCGGGTGTTTCTTCGCTCTTATACCATCAGTATAGCACATATTCGAGCCATTTCTTTGCGATATACGCGCAAAATATTGCGTGAACGAAGCACATCTGATACACTACTCTTATAGCAAAGTGCATTATAATAACCAATCATATATTGAGAACCTATCCAAGAGGTGCTTTTATGAACCAACCCTACTATTATGAACCCTATACATCTGCCGTTTTATGTCAGCACAAAAATACCGTGGGCTATCAAACCTTTCCCTATCATCGGCACAATGGCTTTGAAATCTATCTCTTCCTCTCGGGCAATATCCGGGTGTATGTAGAAAGCAATTGCTATGAGCCTACCCCCGGCCAATTCCTGCTGATTCCCCCTACCTGCATGCATCGCATTGTAAGCCAGGACAATGGGAATTACGAAAGGGTGACCATTAATCTCAAAGAATCCGTATTGGAAGCCTTATCCACCGGAAAAACAGATCTTGGTGCCTGTTTTTCCCCTGCTGTTCCGGTGCCCATTTCCCTATCGGAAACAGAAAAGGACCAGTTTTTACATATCTGCCATCAGTTAAATGATGCCCTGACTTCCACCGAATTCGGTGCTGATGTGGCAGTCAACATTCATTTAAGTCAACTGCTGCTCTTGGTCAATCGGTGCTGCCGCAGGTCTGTAGCCCTGCCCGCCAACCTGATGCCTCCTCTGGTAAAGGAAGTGATGCTCTACATCCAGCAGCATCTGGCAGAGGAATTAACTCTGGAACAGCTGGAAAAGCAGTTCTTCCAAAGCGGCACCTATATCAGCCGACTCTTTAAGTCCCACACGGGACTGACCCTGCGGGAGTATATTCTGGACTGCCGCATTGAACAGGCCAAAAAGCTACTTCAGGAAAAACAAAGCGTGTCCGAAGCCTGCTATGGCTCCGGCTTTGGGGACTATGCCAATTTCATCCGCAGCTTTACCAACAAAGTTGGCGTATCCCCGGGGAAATACGCCAAGCAGTTGCAATTATAACTGTCATTTCGTTGAGTGTTTATGCATTAAATTAAGCCGTCAATTCAAATTAAAATGAATTGACGGCTCCTTCTTTATAATAGCATAACTTTTCTAATTGGGAAACTGAAAGTTTCACTCCCTTAATTAGAAATAAATTCATCAATCAAATTAATATAACCTTCAGGATTAAACATGATAGCCAGATGCCCACCCTCTACTTCATGTATAACAGTCGGTTCACTCATCATATTGCACAGGGCTTCCTTTATATCGTCTGTAAAAGTTTTATCATCCACTGGTTCAATGATTAGAACTTTTCCCTTAAGATATTCATAGTCTTCTTTCTTGTATAAGCCAAAATGGTTTCTTAAATCTCCCAACAACTGTGTCATATGAACAAAATGCCCTTTACTCATTTCCGGCTTTAAAATACTGACCAATTCTTTTATGGTTTTATATGCTTTCTTATCCCCATTCAGGTGTTTCTTAAACATCATAGGAAACATTGCCATAGCAATACCCATAGGCATTTTTTTATATTTCTTGATTCTCTTGGCCTCTTTCTCCTCATTGATCATATTCACAATACATTTCATTCCTTCAAATTTCAGTTCTGTTGAAAAAGAAGCAGTTGAAGTTAATAAAAGTCCACTTACAACATCCGAATGTTTTTTTGCAATAATCTGAGCCAATAGTCCACCATAGGATTGGCCCCAGAGATAAACATTCTCCGCTTCTAAATATCTAATCAATGCTGCAATGGCATCCGCTGTTTCAGTGTTATCTTTGCAAAATAAAGGATATGGTATTGTAATAAGTGAATACTTATCCATAAGGCTTCTCAAAAATAGAAAAAAGCCATCTGCAAGCCCAGAGCCTCCTGCTAACACAACAATGGTTGCTCGAGCATCTTCTTTTTTGTAATATCTATACTTCATTTCATTACCATTCAACTTATAAACTTGAAATGGTGCAACTTTGTTATAATATTCCCATTCTTCCTGCACATTTAATTCCGATAAATTCATAATTTTTCTCCTAATGTCCACTCTATTTTATTATTTCTGTCCCTGTTGATAAGTATTTCATTTTATCTCCCATAACCGCTTTCATTCGCTTATACGCCTTGGGTCCGGTACAATGACAGGTATAATAAATACTGCCTTTTTGATTTAATGAAATCACTACACTGTCAATTATTTCATCACTTTCATACTTTCTGGTCGGTGGATTATATAGATGAAATCCACCAACCACCATATCCATTTTATCCGCAACAATCTGTTCTGCCTTATTTTGAATATTAACGATTCCTGCATGAGAGCAACCGGATATCAGCACTTTTTCTTTCTCCGTAGAAATAATTAGATTCTGCTCGTGGCAAAAATCATCTAATACAATTTTCCCTTG
>JAFUKS010000002.1 GCA_017473445.1 Lachnospiraceae bacterium | reverse complement strand
GGCGGAACCATCCTGATGGAGGCTCATCAGCAGTTAGAGGAGCTGATTCTGGACCGTGACACCTACGCTATGAAGAAGGAAATGGGCAGCCGTTTTGCAAGCCTGGTATACGAAGGCAAGTGGTTCACTCCCCTGCGTGAGGCTGAGCAGGCATTTATCGAGAAGACTCAGGAATATGTAACCGGTGAAGTAAAGTTCAAGCTCTATAAAGGCAACATCATCAAGGCCGGCACTACTTCTCCTTACACCCTGTACAATGAGAGCATTGCATCCTTCACCACCGGTGATCTGTATGACCACCATGATGCAGAGGGCTTCATCAACCTCTTCGGTCTGTCCTGCAAGGTTCGCGCTATGAAGATGCAGGAGCAGGGCATCAAGTTGATCTAATCCCCTCGATAGGAAGGCGTTATTATGACAGATATCCTGATTCTTATTATCATTGGGTATTTGGCGATTATAAACATGGTGGGCTTTGCCTGCATGGGTATTGATAAAAAAAGGGCCATCCGGGGTGCTTATCGCATCTCGGAGGCCTCTCTTTTTATGGTGGCCCTACTAGGCGGCTCCATGGGCAGTATTTTAGGCATGCAGCTTTTCCGACACAAAACCAAACACTGGTATTTCGTCTGGGGTATGCCTGCTATATTGGTTGTACAGCTTTTTATCGCCATTTACCTATTATTCTTCTAATTGTATTCTTGAATCTTTGAGGCTCTCCTTTTATAATGTTCTTAGGACATTACAAAGGAGAGTCTTTATGCGTATAGCTATCTGTGATGACAATGTAGCGGACCGTAAGCAATTAGAACGCCTGCTGGGCCGGGAATCAGATAAACGGGCTGCCTCGGAGGGTATCGTGTTTACAGATTCCTATGGCAATTTCCGGGCACTGCTGGACTGTCCCCAACAATACGACGGCTACTTCGTGGACCTATGCCAGACCCCCGAAATTACCGGAGCCCTATTACTACAGGAACTGACCACCAGAGGTGTACAGTCTCCGGTGATTTTCATGTGCTCCGGAATTGATTATCGCTTGCAGGATTTACCTGCTCAGGTGTATTTTCTGGATAAGCCGGTAAAGGTAGCCGAGCTAAGTCACCTCCTGGACCTGTGCCGGGATGCCATGAGTACCCGGGAGCCCCTGATTGAGCTGCGCCAGGAAAAGGATACGCTCTATGTACGGGAAAAGGATATTCTCTATGCAGTGGAGCACAAACGGATGCTTCATGTGCAACTGACCGATGGACGGGAAGCCGTCTGTTGCATTTCTAATGAAAATTTCTTTGCCCAGGTAGAAAGCTTTGCTGCCTTTTTGTCCCCTTCTCCCAAGGTGACCTTAAACGGCAGATATATACAGGATTTCGGTTTCCGGAAAGTAATTATGCGGGATAGCCGTAGTTTTAAAATTTCCCCTAAAGTGCTTCCTTACGCGCAACAAATTTGGGAACAATTAAAGTCTTCCGACTTACCTTAACTTCATTACAAGATACCCATATACAGGAGTGACATATGATTGCAATTGAAATCACATCCCAGAAAATCTTTATGAATCAATTACTCAGCGGTGATACCTTTGACATCTTCCTGCTGGAAGAAGCTACTGTTAAAACCGCTGCCACCTATACCATAGACGGCTACGTCAATCGGGAATTCTATGACCCGGAGGAATTGGAAACAGGAATTGCTCCCTATGATTTCATGCCCTGGGCAGATGCCAAAGCCCTATGCTTTCAGTTAATCAAGGGTAAGCGTACGCCCCTGCTAATGAAGCTGGTGCTCCAGCTAAAGCCCCAGCAGATGCAAGCACTTTTGGATACAAAATCCGATACTACCTTTGACCCCAGACAGCTAAAGGGTCTGGTACTGACCATCAAATACGACGGCACCAGAACCATCCTGACCACCGCCACCTCCTATCATAGCTTCGTAATGAACAAGGAGCCGGACCAGCTGTGGGACAAGGCCATGGTACAGTATTTAACCAAGAAGGAGATTCCTTTTCAGGAGTTGTGAAAAAGACCGGGTACGGCTATCAGCCATACCCGGTCTTACATATGCATTTTTTCTTAAAAATCCCTATTCCATCTGCTGCAGTCCTGCCTCTGCCTCAGCATATTCCTCCTCGGTATAGTCCAAATCGAGGATAAACTCCTTCGTACACCCTTTACGAATCATTCTCTGCACTGCTTCTATACGTCCTTGTTGCAGTCCTTCCGCAAACTTTTCACGGTCTCTCATCTGTAAAGTCATATACTCCATCCTCCATTCTTCCTTATTTCTACAACTAAACCTCCGAAGGCTGCTCTACCTCTTCCCAGATTACATTATATGTAACCCCTGTTGTTTGTCCCAAATTCTTTATGTAATTTTCAATCAGTGTTTTTGCTCGTTCTTTTGCCTTATTCAACAAGTCCTTGTTTGCTAACACAGTCTCTTTCATTTTCTCTTGGGCATCTACCACCGCTTGTTGTTGTTCTTCAACAGTAATCTTGTTTTTATTAAAGAAGCCATCTGCAGAAGAAATCACAGAATCCTCATTATAAGAGGCATCGTCCTTGTTCATACTTTGAACCTCTGCATCCGGAATTGTAATATATACATCCGTTCCTTCTATTCTCATGGAAACCTTTGACATATCAATCCCAAGTTTTACGGTACCACTATATTCAACCCAATACTTCCGTTCCTTTTCTCCTATGTGTGCCAAGCCTTCACCTTTGCTTTTCTCTGCCTTTGCCACATTGCGATAAACACATTGCAATGTGGACAATTCACAAATACTTCTAATCTGTTCCACCTCGGGCTGTTGAATCATCTCTTCTTTTCCACAACCGGTCATAATACCAATAGCTGCCAGAATGATTCCTGCCTTTATCCTTAATCTCTTCATACCATTTCTCCTTTACTGCACCGTAACAACATATTGTTCCGCAACCTGTTCCATCCAAGGAAGTACTAATGCTTTTATTGATGCAATCGCATTCTCCTTTGCTATTTCGTACAAGGAACTTTCCGCTTGTACCTTTGTTTCTAAATCAGTCTTACAGTACTTTTCCGCTTCCATAAAAACAGTTTCTGTTTCATACTTACTCTTTTCAAATATGAAATCCAGGGACTCATCCACCACTGCGCATTCCCTCATTTTCACTTCCGGAATTGTAATCAAGATTTCTTTGGTGTTCTCATCCACTGTAATTTCTATTTCTTCCAAAACAATCCCCAATTTGACAGTTCCCTCATAGGCCACATAATATTTTACTTTCTCACCATCTTCTTCCTTCACTGTGGCCACAGAATTGTAGAAATATTCCAAGGTCGATATTTCATCAATCTCTATTATCTCCTTCAAACTGGATTCTGTAACTACAGAAAATTCCGGCTCTTTAGAACGCATCTTTACGGCCAAAACAATTACTGCCACTGCAAGCACCAGAAGTGCTAATGCCCCGACCAGCATTTTAATCTTTTTGTTCTTTTTCAATAATTCAAGCATGTTCTTCCCTCCTACATTTTCATTATCAGTATTTATCTCGAAAGCAATCATACTCATAACATTTTCATGTTTATAGTATATATTTCTTCATTGACATTGTCCATAGTCGTTTATTTATTTGTCATCTGAAGTGGTGGCACCAACTTTCTATCACATTTTTGCGATCAAATCATAGGCTGTTTGAATCAACCAATCCACATGTTTTCTCTCTTTCTCCAGCTGAATAATTCTCTCCCGTAACAATTCCTTATGTCTTTCACTGTATTCATCTATAATGTCTTTGATTTCTGCCAGGGAAAATCCTAATTCCTGATATAACTTGATCTTATTTATACGTTCCCGTACCTGCTCATCATATAGCAGATACCCCCTCTCCGTTCTTCCTGTCGCTGCAATCAGGCCTTTCTTTTCATATCCCTGTATTGCCCTTCTGGATACGCCTAATTCATCACATACTTGTCTCAATGTTCTCATTCTGTTGTTCTCCTTTTTCAGTCTAAAATTGCACGTTACGTGCAGTCAACTTCTTCTTTTTTTGTTGACAACCACACTTCTTCACAACAGAATTTGTTTTTTTCGCGAATCAAAAATTTAATTGACTTACTTATTTTTCTGTGATAACATGAGTCCAATCTTTTGAAAGGATAGAATCATTTATGACTTCATTATTTTTGAACAGCTTCAGACGCAGACAGAGACGTAGGTACTTGTAACGATGCCGATATTTCCGCATAGTTACAAGTATGGTACGTCTTGTTTCTGTGCGGTGCTGTTTATAGATTTCATAGATACAGAACCGTAGTAGATTTAGTAATGCTAATTCTAATGCGGTTCTTTTTTTATCCGCAAAACAATTTATTCTTAAGGAGGTTATGATGAAAAAATTATTATGTAAAAAAGCAGCTGAAGTACTGGAAGGACTCTCTTATGAGCAATTAATGGATTTAGTGGAAATGCCGGCAGACGAGAAAATGGGTGACTTTGCCATTCCCTGCTTTACCTTGGCCAAAGTACAACGGAAAAATCCGGCTGTCATTGCAGTGGAAATGAAAGAGGCATTATCTGTACACAAAAGCGTACTGGGAATCAGTCAGCTGGAAAATGTAGGGGGATACTGTAACCTTTTTGTAGACCGGGAAACCTTTACGCAGCATGTTTTGGAAAAAATTTCCCGTCCCAATCTGGGGATCTCACCCATAGGCACCGGAAAAACTGTCTGCATGGACTACTCTTCTCCCAACATTGCCAAAAACTTTCATGTGGGACATTTACGGACTACCATTATCGGTAATTCCCTATACAAACTCCATGAGAAATTAGGCTATAAAGTGGTACGCATCAATCATTTAGGAGACTGGGGTACCCAATTCGGCAAACTGATTGTGGCTTACAAAAAGTGGAGTTCCAAAGAACAGGTGGAACAAGAGGGCATTGATGAATTAATGCGTATTTATGCTTTATTCAGCAAAGAAGCTCCAAAGAATCCTAAGCTAATAGAAGAAGCCCGGGCCTGGTTTGTCAAAATGGAACAAAATGATAGGGAAGCTCTGGCTATCTGGGATTGGTTCAAGGAGATCAGTATGGTAGAATTTGAACGGGTTTATGAAATGTTAGGCATCTCCTTTGACTATTATCTGGGAGAAAGCTTCTACCGAGATAAGGTACCGGCTTTGATAGAAGAATTACAAGAAAAGCAACTGTTAGTAGAAAGTCAGGGAGCACAGGTCATTGATTTGTCCCCCTACGATATGCCACCCTGTCTGATTACCAAAAGCGATGGAGGCACCATCTATCATTCCCGGGATATTGCAGCTTTGCTTTACCGGAAAGCAAACCATCATTTCCATAAATGCCTGTATGTAACCGGTTTGGAGCAAACCCTGCATTTTAAGCAAATATTCAAAGCTATCGAGCTTATGGGCTATCACTGGCATGCAGATTGTGTGCATATTCCCTATGGACTGGTAAGCATGGACGGGGCCAAGCTTTCCACACGGAACGGAAATGTCATCTATGCCGAGGATATTTTGAAAGAAGCTATCGGACGGGCTCTGGAGGCTATTGAAGAGAAAAATCCGGACCTTCCATGTAAGAAAGCAGTATCCGAAAAAATTGGTATTGGTGCAGTTATTTTTCATGATTTATACAATCAGCGGATTAAAAATGTGGACTTTTCCTGGGAGGATGTGCTCAGCTTTGAAGGTACCACCGGCCCATATGTGCAATACACCTATGCCCGGGCCAAGAGTATTTTGCGTAAAAATGGAATGCAAAATCTTCCTTCAGATGTGGATTACCGGTGTTTGGTAGATGACATTCCCTTTACATTGGTCAAAATATTGATGGGCTATGAAGAGACTGTTTGCAATGCTGCACAAAAATATGAGCCTTCCATTCTCGCCAAATATTTAGTAACTTTGGCTGCCGCATTTAATCGTTTTTATCATGAATGTCCCATCTTAAATGCAGCTCCTGCTGAGCGGAATGCAAGAATCATACTGGTAGATACGGTACAAAAAGTAATCAAGGATGGGTGCGCTTTGCTAAGCATGGAATGTCCGGAAGAAATGTAAAAAAGCATTTCAAAGCAAAAACTCCGTTATTCTATTTTGAATAACGGAGTTTGATAGCTTCTATATCCTAACTAATTTACTGTTTCTACACTCGCTGCAGTTCCTTCACTACTTTCTACAGCAGCCCCTGTCGCTTCCCCATTTGCGGGAATAGACTCAGTAGGGTCCGTCACTTCAGGTACCGGTCTCTCCCATCTGGGGGCCATGGTCTCCAAGGGTGCTGCATCCATAAAGCCTTCGGGCAATGCCTGAAGAATATCTGCATAATAATCCTCCTGTAGGATGTAAGCACTGAAATTGTAGCGTCTCTTTACCTCTGCCTGCATCGCCTCCAGATAAGCCTCCTGCTGTTCCTCGGGCACCAGATAATTGCCATCTGCATCAGTAAACCAAATAGTCTCCTTGGTCTTCTTACTATAGCTGACGCAGTCCGTCACAAAGCTTCGGTCATTAAAAATAACCATACCCTCTCTATCAGAGAAAATGTCCTTTCCGGCATACAAACGGGAATCAAATTCAAATCCAAACAAATTCAACAGGGTAGGTAACAAATCCATGGAACCGCATGCCTTATCCACATACACGGGCTCATCTTCCATACCGGCATTCCACAAAATCAAGGTATTACGGAATTTTTCCTGACCGGTGGCCAGGGAACGTCCTGCCAGTTCATCGTATTCTTCCACAGTCATGGCATAAGGATAATGGTCTGCACTGAGACAGATTACAGTCTTTTCCAGCTGTCCTGCTTCTTCCAGCTGATAGAGCAAATCCTCCAAGGCCTTATCCAACTCAATGTGGCAGGCAATATAGGCCTGGGCATTCTCGGACATATCCAAGTGCGTCACTGCATCTTTATTTTTACGAGACATTCTATTGCCGCCGAAATTATAATTCATATGACCGGAAATCGTCATATAATATATGTTGAAACGCTCTAATCCCAAATACTCAGGAGCTGTACTGTACACCATCTCCAAATCAGACTGGGGCCAATAGTTCGGATGCTCCATAGCAAAAATCTGGTCCGCACATTCCGCATCCGGAAGAGAACCGGACTTTGCTGCCTTGAACACATATCCCAGATTGGGATGGGTCACATTTCGGTCGTAATAAGTCAAGCTGTTATTATGATAAGCCAGGGAATTCACACCTTCCTTGGCAAAATAGCGGGGCAAAGTGAAGGCCATGGTATTGGACCCACTCTTTCGCATACTGAACTGACCGTCCGGAATCAAACCGGTGGTATTGATATATTCACCATCACTGGTACTGGTCTGCCACAGGGGTACATAGTAATTATTGAATACAAACCCGCTATTGGCCAGACGATACAGGGTAGGTGTCAAATCCTCTCTGATTGCATAGGTAGAAAATCCCTCTGCTGTCAGGAAAATCAGATTATATCCTTCAAAAACACCGGTATACTCATTGGTATAGGTGACCGGTTCCGTCTGGAAATATTCTGTCAGCCACTTGGTCTTCTTTCCATCTGCCAACCCTGCCAATACTTCCGTATTGATATCCAGTTGCTGGGGCACATATACAGGAAGCACTTCCTCCGGCTCCTGGTCCTCCCCTGAGCCATCCTCAGTGGTCTGGGATTCGTCGGTACTCTCTACAGACGGTACATAAGGCACATAAGGCTCCTCATCCTCCTTGGCAAAGAGCTCCATATCCTCAAAAAAGCTACCGATGTACAACACCGTATCTCTTTGAAGTAGGGGCAAACCGCCCATATTTTCTGCCACCCAGATGGGGTCATAAAACTCTGTATATTCCTCATAATATTCAGTTTCCAATACTCTGCCCACCTGCAAGGTCACAATTGCAACCACCAAGCCTACCAGGGTCACCAGCCCCAGACGTAAGCCCTGCAAGCCTCCAAACTGAGGAAGCTGCCATTTCTTGCGTCCCAGCAATACTGCCGTCACTACAATGGGTACAAATACCAACAAAATCAGCGGCAGACACTGCCAGATACCCAATAATGCTTCCTTGTAATAATTGGTCAAAGCATCTCCACCACCGGTGAAGGTAGCTTCCCAAAGTAATGGTTGTTTGAAAATGTGCAGATACACAATTTGGGCACAGTACCACACCATAAACAATGCGGTCAGCACAAAATACAATATCTTCTTTGCAATTCCCTTTACAACACTCACCAAAAATGTACACACACCGGACCAAACACAAATCAGTGCCAGTGCATAGAGGGGATTAAACAGCACCAGACCATAGCCACTAAAGTGGTAGGTCACCTCCGCCAACAAGAAAATACCTGCAAAAACCAACCATAAAACTAACATCTCATCATCCCTTTATCTTAAGATACTCTAAAATATGCTCTCTTTGGTATATTACTTACCAACTAGTTTATTATATTCTTTCAAGGGCGGTTTTGCAACCTTACATTTTGATTTCAATTTTGTTACAAACCGTAATTACTTCTTCATTTTCGGTTTAAAAATTAAGCTTGCCAGATATCCGAATATAAGTGCCGCAGCAGTACCCACTGCACCGGCCTTGAACCCACCGGAAAACAGCCCCATGAATCCGTCTGTATCCACAGCCTCCTTGACACCTTTCATCAATACATTGCCAAATCCCAATAAGGGCACACTGGCTCCTGCTCCCGCAAACTCCTGAAAGGGCTCATACAAATCCAAAAATCCCAGCACAGTACCGGTCACCACTAAAAGTACCATGATTCTGCCTGGCATCAGCTTGGTCTTTTCCATCAAAATCTGTACCAGAGCACAGATACCCCCGCCCACCAAAAACGCTAAAACATAATCCATCTTCTTCCCTCCTAATGATTCTGTTTTTTCAGATAATACCTGGCGATATTGTCTGAAGAAACAATAAAAGAGCACAGAACTTTTCCGCACTCTTTTAGTATTTCTTATCTATAATGAATTATGCGTTTTTCTCCAATAATACTCCTCAATACATTTTATATATACTATAACTATGCTTTTTAGAATAACCCGAAAAACCGTGACCCGACCAAATAGGAAAATTGTACACTTAATCGGGGCGATAATTACAAAATTCCCCAACTAAAGCAGAGAATTCTAAATCAAGTCGGGGTAAAAGTCATAAACGTCCCCAAATATATTGAGAAATTGCACGTTTAGTCGGGGCAAATGGCATGTTTACACCCGACTATGTTAGAAAAATACAAGTCTAGTCGGGGTGAAAGGTCTTAAATACACCCAACTAAGCTGAAATAAAATGGCTTTAGTCGGGAAATCAGCCATATAGACAGCCACATAATAACTAAATGAATTAAAACAGCTCCCTTTCAGAAATACTTTTCTAAAAAGGGAGCTTGTTTTCAACTCTTAAGTCCTACCTTTGCGACGAAACCAACCCGCCGGCAACTGTACCAATATCACTGCCGCAAATACAATAGCGCAACCGGCAATCTGTCTGGCGGTAAGGGTCTGGTCAGTGGTCAGGAAACCGATTTTGAAAGCCACATAGCCGGCAATGGTAGCCACTACGGATTCCAGACTCATGATAAGTGCTGCCACCGTAGGATTCACGCCCTTCTGGCCTACAATCTGTAGTGTATATGCTACACCACAACTAAGCACACCTGCGTATAGCAAAGCCCCTATTCCTTCCTGAAGCTGTCCCAAATTGGGTGATTCCCAAATCAGGGCACACACGGTACAGACAATACCACAAATAGCAAACTGGATACAGGACAGCACCACACCGTCCGCCTTAGGGGAATAGTAGTCTACAATCATAATGTGGGCAGTAAACACCACCGCACACAAAAATACCATTAGATCTCCGCTATTGACGCTTAAGCCCTCGGTCATACACAGCAGGTACATACCTGCTGCCGCCATGGCTGCTGCTACCCATACAATCCAACGCACCCTTTTGCCAAAGAAAACTCCTGCAATGGGCACAAATATAATATACAGGGTGGTAATAAAGCCCTCCTTCCCCACCTTATTATAAGCAATTACAAACTGTTGCAGGTTCCTGTCAAGAGTAAGTGCAATACCGCAGAAAATACATCCGGGTAGTGCCATCTTCCAGTTGATAGGCTCCAACGTGCCCTTCCTCTTGGCAACGTTTCTGGTGACCAGTATGTAAATAAAAAGAACAAAGGCACCAATCAAAGCCCGCACCCCATTAAAGGTAAAGGGTTGCATATAGTCCATACCCTTACTTTGGGACACAAACGCCATACCCCAGATACAGGCTGCTAAAAACAGTAGACAGCTGTTTCGAAAGGAGGATTTATTCATAGAGCAGATACCTCCTCTGCTATCTGCCGCAAGGTCTTGCCGGAGCAATCCACAGTGCGGTGGGCATATTTTTCATAAAGAGGTACTCTCTCTTCATACAAATCCAAGAGAGTCTGTCCGGGATGCAAGGTTACACCCCGGGCATTCAAATCGCCCAAGCGCTCTGCAATCTCTTCATAGGAAAGCTTCAGGTACACCACGGTACCAATTTTTCTCAAATGTTCCATGGCCTCTGCACCATAGATAGCGCTGCCACCGGTGGCAATCACTGTACGTTGCGCATCCAAAGAAGCATTTACATCATTTTCAATCTGCCAAAATCCTTCTATGCCGTGTTCCTCAATCAGCTCGTGAAGCAACTTGTCATATCGCTCCTGAATCACCAAATCGGAATCCAGAAACCGGTAGCCCAGCCTCTTGGCCGCCACCACTCCTACGGTACTCTTGCCTGCTCCGGGCATACCGATTAATACAATATTATTCTTTTCCTGCATGGTATTTCTCCTTCGTCAAAGGTAGCGGCATTATTCTACCACCGCAATGACCTCCACCTCACAAAGTACATTCTTGGGCAATGTCTTCACTGCTACACAGCTTCTGGCAGGTTTCTCGGTAAAATACTGTGCGTAAATCTCATTAAAGGTGGCAAAATCATTCATATCCGCCAAAAAGCAGGTGGTCTTTACTACCTTGGTATAATCCACCCCTGCTGCCTCCAAAAGTGCCCCGATATTCTTCATTACCTGAGTAGTCTGTGCCACAATATCCGTACCCTCAATCTCTCCTGTGGCCGGATTGATGGCAATCTGACCGGATGCAAAAAGCATTCCATTTGCAATAATTCCCTGGGAATAGGGGCCGATAGCTGCAGGTGCTTTATCAGTTGAAATCTTCTTCAGCATAGTTATATTTCTCCTTTTCCGCCCGTAGGCTAACACTCATTTCATATCGTATCTAAACTAGATAGCTTCCCCGGACCGAATATTCCATCTGCACCGGATTTTCTATCTGGTATAATCCACTTCCGGTTCGTCAAATTCCACAGTCACGTAGAATCCCCTTGGCTTTTCCTCCACCGCAGTCACCACACCTTTGGTGCTCTGAAGGCGATACCGGAACGGGATATTTCCTGACATGGCCAGGCAGGGGTCAATGGTATAGTAATAATTGGTAGGTAATACGCCCTCTGTAACGGTTACCTCCTGGCCCACACTACACAGGCCGGTACGTTCCATTTTAAATTCCAGTTTTCTCATAGGCTTCCCCTTTCTGCTTGTCATAACAGATATATTTTAGCACATAGAATTTTCTTTGCAAGTAAGTGTTCACTTCTAATACAGTGTTATCGTATCGTACTTCGTAAAATCACTCAATTTATCAAAGGTATAACGGTCCGAAACCGCATCCTCATTGACTCCGATCTCATCCTCCCTCACTTCCATCAAAAACCGGCTTCCTTCATAATAACTGTTTAACAAATCCAGCCACTCCTTAAAAGCTTCCTCGTCATAAATGGTAGCACTGTCCCAACTAAATCGGGAACCGGCGATATTTTGGATATCCCCTTCCCCGGAGAGACGATACACATGGAACCGATATTCCCCATGGGTGTCTCGATTCTCTATATGAATCTGCAGCAGGTAGGTACCATCAGAAGCTTCGTTCACATAGTAAGTAGTGGGATGATGGTAGGAATATGCTCCATCCGTACCAAGCAGTTCCCCGCCGGCATTCTTATAAACCAGAAGTCCCACCTCCTCATACTCATTTATTACACCACGATATACCTCTATGGTCTCCACACCATCGCCATCTGCTATATCCGCATGGAATGTTTCTTCCAGCGTAAAATAGTCTGCTAACACGGTATCTCCGTATTGTGCCACCAAGTCGTCATACACCCAGAAAGCTGCATCGTTGCTGTGAGCCTGCGGATAAATTCCCTGATAGGCATGTCCGTCCCATACCTGAATCCGGGTAAGCTCCAACGTATCCTTCCGGACCGTGGCATAGCAAAGATTGCTCCAACCCTTTTGTAAAAGGTCGGCAAATTCCTCAAAGGAAACTTCCTCGTATACCACCTTGTCCATCCGGTGGTTCACTTCAAAAATACAATCCTTTGAAATGACAATGGGGTCCTCCCCGTGGGTTGACTGCCAGTCCTGATAATACACATACTGATTGATGGTTCTGTTTTCCTTAGATAATTCCCTAATATCTAACCGGAAAGTGTGTTCCCGGGAAGATTGTGCTTGCTCTTCCTGCAAGCTCTGATGACTATCTTCTGCATGTTCTACTGCATTATCAGTCTCGCCATAGAGCGGATTACCTGTCAGAGCCACTGCCAATACCACACAGCCTATCAAAGCCAGACAAACAACGATAACAGCAGGCTTCTTATACTTCAAAACATTTTTGATACGGCTCCCTGTATCTCCCTCTCCAAAGGCCAAGGGCATTCCGGTAAACACCTTCCTCCCGGTAGCCAGATTCAATAAGGACGCGGAATACTCTTTTTTCACATCCCTGCCTATTTTTCGAAGCACCGCTTCATCGCAGGACATTTCCATATCCTTACTGCTAAGGGAAAAGGCCAGCCATACCAACGGATTAAACCAATGGATACATAGGGCCAGTGCCGCCAGTGTCTTTATCACATGATTTCCTCTTTTTATATGTACCTGCTCATGGAACAGGATATATTCCCGCTCCCTTCCGGAGAGACTGTCGGGCAAATAAATCTTAGGACGAACCATGCCCATTACAAAAGCTGTGGGCAAGGAACAGGTATAAATATTCTCCTTGTCGTGGACGGCCGTCTGTAGCTGCCGACGGAGCCTTGCCAGACTCACACCGTCATAAATGAGCAACACCAATATACCTACTATCCATATAACAGCTGCCAGCCTTAATGCTTTGGGTAACAGAGCTACGTCTGAAAAGTGTTGTTCCACGTTTTTCCCTAATATATCCGGTGCAGTTTGCAGCTGTTGCTCCGGGAAAGCCTCAGGCATTCCTGTCAATACCTCCTCTACCACT
The DNA here is from genome assembly GCA_017473445.1 of Lachnospiraceae bacterium. Lineage (GTDB taxonomy): Bacteria > Bacillota > Clostridia > Lachnospirales > Lachnospiraceae > Acetatifactor. The sequence continues at coordinate 5,436 of JAFUKS010000002.1, read as the reverse complement.
CCATTTCCATATGACCGGGACTCCCGCAATAATTCCTCAGAAAGATAGAGCATGCTTCCCTGCTGCACCTGTACCTGTCCCAAGGCACCTAATAAGGAAAAGGAGGTGGAAAAGGAAACGGGACAAAGCAAGCGAAACAGTACAACTACCCAAAGGCAGTAAGAAAAAACCTTGGGAGAACGCCGCAATACAAACCTGGCTATCAGGACAACCAAAATCACCAATGACGCCGTAAGACTCATATTCAGTATTTTCACGAATAATCCGCTAAGCATGACTTTCCTCCTCATATTCCTCAATCAACCTCTTCAGCTGTGCAATCTCCGTCTCGCTGATTTTCTTCCGCTTGGAAAAGGCCGCAAGAAAACGGGGCAGGGACCCCTCATAGTGCTCATTGATAAACTGTTCTCCCTGAAGCCCCTGAAACTCCTCCCGGGTCATTTTCACCACTACAGTTCCCTTCTCATTGGCAAATAAATCTCTATCACACAAACGCTTCAGCATCGTATATGTAGTAGTACGTTTCCAGCAAAAGGCTTCCTCACAAAGCTTGGTCAACTCTCCTGAACCAATAGGGGCCTGCTCCCAAATCAGCTCTGCAAACTTCTGCTCCATTTCTCCCAGTTTGTACGGTTCCATTTCCAATCTCCTTCTCTATCTGTATATAAGACAACCTTATGTATCTGTCTAACGCCATTAGACACCTTTAGTCTAACGCCATTAGACATTTTTGTCAACATCCGTTCTACTTTTTCTTTGGAATAGCTTCCAGTATCAGTGCATGGGAGATTCCGGGCACACTTTTGCCTTCGTTATAGCTGGTTTTGCTAAGCAAAGCACCGGTTGGTGCAAAAAGCACTTTTTTCCAATGGCCCTCTTCCAGTTGCTTCAATATATACGCAGATAAAGTCACCGCCGCACAACCGCAACCACTGCCACCGGCATGGGTATCCTGGGTATCTGCATCGAAAATTTCAATGCCACAATCCATATGCCTGTCGGAAATATCATAGCCCTGCTCTCTCAACAAATCGATGAGGATGGTCTGACCCACCGTTCCCAGGTCACCGGTAATAATTTTATCATAATCAGATGGCTGGCTATTAAAGTCAATAAAGTGTTGTTTGATGGTATCTGCCGCCGCCGGGGCCATGCAGGCACCCATATTAAAGGAATCCTTCACGCCATAATCTGTGACCGTTCCTACGGTCATACCGGTAATTTGTGCTCTGGCTCCCGGTTCCTTCTCCGCCCCCAGTACAAAAGCTCCACTACCGGTAACAGTCCAGGTAGCAGACAGAGGACGCTGGTTTCCATATTCCAGCGGAAAACGGAACTCCTTCTCTGCACTGGCAAAATGGCTGGAGGTGACGCAAAGCACCTGCCGGGCAAAGCCACCGGAGATACACATGGTCCCCAGAAGGATACTTTCCCCACAGGTAGAGCAGGCTCCATACACTCCTAATAATGGTATTTGATAGATAGAAATACCAAATGATGTGGCCATTGATTGACCAAGCAAGTCACCAGCAAACATGCATTTGATATCTGTGGTCTCCTTTCCGGCCTTCTTTAATGCCAGATATACTGCTTCCTTTTGCAGGGTGCTCTCTGCTTCCTCCCAGTTACCGCCTCCAAAGGTATCATCATCTCCCACCAAGTCAAAAAGCTTTCCCAGAGGTCCCTGTCCCTCCTTGGTGCCCACCACACTGGCACTATTTAAAATATATACCGGTTGTTCCGGCTTCATACTGGATTTTCCAACTGAACTCATAGCGTCCTCCATTTTTCCTTTTTCTCCCAGTATGCCCCGGATATTTCATTCTATTCCACAAACAGTAGTTTGTACTAAAAAGGCATGGTACCGATTCCCCGTCGGACCATGCCTTCTATTTCATTCCCCTAAAATTTATTTTTCTCTTTTATTCCGAAAAAATTCCCTGATTTTAACTTTATTTCAAATAGTACCTAATGGTCGCCGCAGGTTTCCCCAAACCTGCACCGCACATATATCCGATACCTTCTGAGATCAAACGTTTTATCACTACCCACTTCCTACATCCGGTTGCAAAACTGTTTCCAGGTGCATGTTTTTCCCTCCTTAATGCACAAACTCATATAAAAAAAGTTATTCGTCCCAATAGGACGAATAACTTTATTATCCGCGGTTTACCTATCTACTGCACCCCATTGTGCAGCACCATTTACTATATATCGTATAATATCACATTTTTCTCGTTTGTCAATACAGTTATCTCGACAAATATCGCAAATATCGCAATTTGTTCCGAAAATACCGCTCTGCCTTCCTCACCGAGGGGCATACGCCCTATTGCATCATCATCAATATCATCTGCGCCGTTTCCACCATATTTGTACCGGAGTCCATACTACATTTTTGTATATAGCGAAATGCCTCCGGCTCCGTCATATGATTACGCTCCATCAAAAGTCCCTTGGCCTGCCGAATATCCCGCTGCTCCTGCTCATTACGCTTGATCCCTCCGGAACGCTGCTTTTTCATGCGACGGCCGATTTGATACAGCATCATTTCTGCTGTTCCCACCAAATCTACGGTCTTTAAGGGTAATTGCAGATACATTACCCCCGGCGAACTGGTAGCCAGTATCGCCGGTGATGCCATCAACAGCATCTCAAAATTTTCCGGCAGATACTCTGCCAGCCAGGTGTAATGCATATCCTCCACCTTGGAGCTGCAAATTACAATACCATAATCCAGCTGATGCACCTGAGTAAGCACAGAAGTTGCCGTAGTACATATCAGAGCTTCTCCCATGCCCCGTTGGCGCAGGATATCCTTAATACGCTTAGCATCCTCCTGTTTGGGCAGAGCTATAATAATGCTGCCCCTTCTCATCTGAAATGTCCCCTTATGTCTAAATATAATTCAAATATTTTTTCACTTCCCACTCAGATACCTGAATCATATAGTCATTCCATTCCTTCATTTTGGCATCTGTATAGATATCTACAAAACTCTTCCCCAGTACCTTCTCCACAAAGGTACTTTCCTTCATCAAATGTACTGCTTCCCTAAGATTCTGGGGCAAACTATCCGCAGTTCTTTGGGCTTCTGCATAGGTCATGGGCTCTCCGGGCTCCTCCTGCAGACGAATTCCCTGCATACCTGCCTCCAGACACAATGCCAGCACCAGATAAGGATTGGCTGAAGGATCCGGAAAACGCAGTTCTACCTTTACCGGTTCACCGATTCTGTCATATACCTTCACCAGACCGTTTTGATTCCGGGTGGTCCAAAATATCTCCTTGGGAGCATCAAAACCTGACAACAGACGTTTATAAGAATTGACCAGCGGATTGCTGATAGCACAAATTTCCTTAGCACGTTTTAATATACCGCCTATAAACCATCTGGCTTCCTGACACAATTCACCATTTTCATTCAAGGTGTGAAAAATGCTTTCTCCATCCTTATAGACAGAAAACAGCAGATGCATACCGGAACCTGCCACTCCCTCTTTAGGCTTTGGCATAAAGGTGGCATGCATACCGAATCTGCGAGCAATAGAGCGGACCGCCGTCTTAAAGGTCATAATAGCATCTGCCATCTGCAGGGGCTCCCCCTCCTTAAAATCGATTTCCTGCTGGGCGGGGGCTGCCTCGTGATGGGAGGCTTCTATCTCAAAGCCCATTTCCTCCAGGCAAAGCACGATTTCTCTACGGGAATTTTCTCCCAAGTCCACAGGACCCACATCCATATATCCCGCCTGCTCATGGGTAACGGTAGTGGGAATTCCGTTTTCATCAATATGAAACAAGAAAAATTCACATTCCGGATCTACGGAAAAGGTATAACCCAACTCCTGATACTCTCTTACCACCCGTTTCAAGATACAGCGGGCACTGTTTTCATAGCAGCTGCCGTCTACTTTATGTACATCACAGAGCATTCTGGCCACCTTGTCAGCCTGAGGTCTCCAAGGCAATATGGCAAAGGTATCCAAATCCGGCACCAGATATAAATCATCCTCACAACCGCCTTCATTGCCAAACATAGCAGAACCATCAAACATACATTGCTTGTCCAGCACATATGCCAATTGATTTACAGTCACAGACATATTCTTTAGATTACCAAACATATCCGTAAATTGTAATCGGATAAATTCCACATCCTCCTGCTCCACCAATTCCAAAATATCCCTTTTCGTCCTCATTTGCCCGTCTCCTTTTAAACAGAAAAAGGCATCAAACAGACTTGCCTCCTGCAAGCTATCCGACGCCTTTGTCAATCACTATTATCTACGTGAAGGATTCTACCTTATTTTGATAAATTTGTAAAGACTTTTGTTAAAATTTGTCAAAATACTATTCTTCAACCACTTCCACATTGCTGGTAACCACATACAGCACCTGATCTGCATATTCAATACGGGACCAACCAAAGTCCGGGCTGATACCGGTACGACGGATAATATCACCCGCACTGGCCTGACAGAAAACAGTGCTCTCACCACCTGCGGTACTGGGTTCGGTACGCAGATTTACATATTCCTTGGGAGTAATAATATTGTCGCAATCAGAAAATACCACTTCTCTACCGTCAGAGGTAACCACAATATCATCATTTGCCACCACTTCCTCTGTACTTTCCTCTTCAGAGGTATCGGTAGTCCCCACATAATCTACTACGGAGCTTTCATTGGTGGGAAGCACCACCACTTCCTTTTTCTGATGGGTAATGGCCCAGATAATCACACATAAAAGTGCTGCCACCAGTACCATTCCCAAAAACACCAGCATGGTCACCATGGGTTGGTCCATACGTTCACTCAGTTCATCTGTTCGTCTCTTGTTCATAAACTATTTATTCCTCACCGTATTTTGCACTCTGCATACGAATCAGCTCTGCATCATCGAAATAGTTGATTCTCATTGCATTCTTTACTTCTGCCAAAGTCTGGGCTGCCACCTGACGGGCCTCTTCACTGCCTGCCTTCAGAATATCGTATACTGCGGGGATATCCTTCTCCAGCTCTTTTCTACGCAATCTGATAGGCTCTAAGGTCTCCTGCATTACATTGTTCAGGAACTTCTTTACCTTTACATCGCCTAAGCCACCTCTCTGGTAATGCGCCTTCAGTTCATCCAGATTTGCATAATCAGGCAAATATCTCTCAAAATGCTCCTGACTGCTGAATGCATCCAAATAGGTAAATACGCAGTTGCCTTCTACATGTCCTGGGTCTGTAATCTGGATATGTGTTGGGTCTGTGTACATGGACATAACCTTTGTTCTTACATCCTTTTCCGTATCAGAAAGATAGATGCAGTTTCCAAGGGATTTAATCATTTTCGCTTTTCCATCGATACCTGGCAAACGACAGCACGCTGCGTTTTCTGGAAGAAGTACATCTGGCTCAACCAATACTTCATCGTAAATGGAATTGAATT
>JAFUKS010000018.1 GCA_017473445.1 Lachnospiraceae bacterium | reverse complement strand
TGTAATCCCGGACACCGGTGCCGTCGTGGGTATCGTAGTCATTGCCGAAAACGCTGAGCTTTTCCCGTCTGCCAACAGCTACCTGGGTGATATAGGGCATCAGAGTGTTGGGGATGCCTCTGGGATCTTCTCCGATGCGGCCGGACTCGTGAGCACCGATGGGGTTGAAGTACCGCAGAAGCACAATGCCCCAAGCCTTGTCCGCATGGGCAATGCCGCTGAGAATTTGCTCGGTCATATACTTGGTCCAGCCGTAAGGGTTGGTGCAGTTGCCGGTGCGGCTGTCCTCCCGAAGGGGCATTTCGTTGTCCGCGGTGTAGACGGTGGCAGAGGAGGAGAAGATAATATTCTTCATCCCCACTTCCTTCATTACCTTGGTCAGTACCAGAGTGGAATTGAGGTTATTGTCATAATACTCCCAGGGCATGGAGACACTCTCGCCCACTGCCTTCAAGCCTGCAAAGTGGATGACGCAGGAAATTTCATTTTCCCGGAAGATCTTCCGGAGCAGGTCTTCGTCCCGGACGTCACCCTCGTAGAATTTGAGAGTCTTGCCGGTCAGCTCCTGCACCCGCTGCAGACTCACCGGATTGGAATTACAAAGATTGTCTACCACCACAACGCCGTAGCCTTCATTCAGAAGCTCCAGGCAGGTGTGAGAACCGATATATCCGGCACCGCCGGTGACAAGAACATTCATAAAAAATACCTCCTGTTTTTTCTTTAGTGTACATCATTCAAGGGGGAAATGCAATCTTTTTTCGTATTTTAATAAAAGAGCAGGGACACCCACGTGACCACGTTTTCGCCATACTGGAAGGCAATGCCGTATTCCTCCAGAAGCCCCAGAATGTTGATGCCGTGGCTCTCCACGCAGGGGTGCATCTTCCCCGGCAGACGGCAGGGCAAACCGTCCGCAATGGCACAGCGGCTGCACAGGGCGCAGGCCTCCGTGGAAAGAATGTAAGGAGAAACTCCCTGCTCCTTCATCAAATCCCGAACCTGATTGGTGATTTTCTCATGGGGCGGACGGGTGGCGAGGGTTTCTTCAATGTCGGAAATGTCCGTCACCTCGGTGATGGTGGCAATCATCAGACACTCCCGATACCCCAGACACCGCTCCCGGCAGGTCTGCACACTTCCCACACCGGGAGGACACGCCCATGTCTTGCCGTACATGGGACACTCATGCTCGCAAATCCAGCGTACCCGTTCGGTAAATTCCAATTGCTCCGGAGAAATAAAATAATAGGCGTACAAAGGAAGTTCGGCAAGCTGCTGCTCCAAAAGGGCTTTGTCCATCATGTTAATTCCTCCAAAATCTGCTGACAGCCTTTGAGAATATCCTCCCATGTCTGAGTGAAATCACCGGTGTACCAGGGGTCTGCCACATCGTAGCTCAGCAGAGGACGAATCTTATTCGGGTCGGCAGGCAGCATACGGGCAAGATTTTTGGCATTGCGGCTGTCCATATAATAAATGCGGTCATAGTAGCGGTAATCCTGAGCGGTCACCTGACGGGCAGTCTTTCCGGCGCAGGAAATTCCGTGCTTCTGCAGCTCCAAGCGGGCAGGGGGATACACCGCCTCTCCCAAAGCCTCCCGGGAAGTAGCGGCAGAGGCGATCTCAAACCGCTCTGCCACCCCGGCTTTGGAAACCAAATCCTTCATAATAAACTCCGCCATGGGACTCCTGCAGATATTGCCATGGCAGACGAATAGCACTTTTATCATTGCAATGATCCTCCTTGAAAAACCACGATTCGCTTAGAGACACTAGGAGTTTTCGGATTTTGCCCTTTTGGCAGACCGTTTCCTTTCGTGGCTCTTCGTGGCGTATTGTTTTACGAAAAAGTAGTAAAATCGGTAGTAAATCCAAGCGGTTTACTACCGCCTTTACTACTTATGGCATACAAACACACTTTCAGGCTTCCATACAGCGGTCAAATTCCGCCTTGGCATCCTCAAATTGGATGTGGGTATAGGTGTCCAGCGTGATGCTGATATCCGCATGTCCCATGATGTACTGTAACGTTTTGGGGTTCATTCCGCTCTTTGCCATGTTGGAGCAGAAGGTGTGTCGGCACACATGGGGGGTGATTTTCGGAAGCTGTATTTTGTAAATGCTGTTGTACTTGTTTAAGATATGCTTGAAGTAATGCTCCCAGTGAAGGCAGACCATTGGCATTTCATTCTTGTCCAGGAACAGGAAGCCGGTGTGA
>JAFUKS010000279.1 GCA_017473445.1 Lachnospiraceae bacterium | reverse complement strand
GATTTTACTCAATTTGTATCTAATTAAGAGGTATGTTAGTGCCCTTTAAGGGACTGATATAAATTTCAAAAAAAGAAAGGAATAAACAATGAGAAGAAAGAAAATCACAAAAACACTTGCATTGCTGTTAGCATCTGCTATGTGTCTGACAGCGTGCGGAAGTACCAAAGTTACCACACCGACTGGTACAGGAACATCCGAGCAAGACTCCCAGGTATCCGTAGAGACTTCGCAAGTACCTGAGAAAAAGAATTATTGGGAGATGCTGGACGAGGTATCCGATACCTCTGAGCTGCCTGATTGGGAAGGAGAGAAGCTTGAGGTGAGTATCTGGATCGGAAGCGGAACAGATGCGCTGATCGATCCTATCTCCGAATCCAATGTAGTATTAAAAGAGATTGAGCGTGTTACCGGAATTGTATTCAATGAAGAAGAAACATATGGTAATGGTGGTGATACCATCGATGCCAAGATGCCTAAGCTGATTGCAAGCGGAAATTTACCGACGCTGGTATATGGTTATAACATTGGCTCGCAGCTGAATGAATTATATGATAATGGCTATCTGTATGACCTTACAGAGTATTATCAGAATGGATCATTGGATCATTTGACCTATTGGTATCCGTTGGAGGAAATGGATCAAATTCTTTACAAAAACCTAAAGGCAGAAGATGGTTCTTATTTCTTGATTCCGGGAATGACTGCTAAAAATGCGGCAAGCTATTGGGATGCTTCTGGATATTATCCGGAAGAATACGATCCTTCCTATTGGAATACTTATGCTGCATCTCCTTTGTGTGCAGTTGGTGAGAAGAGTTTTTATTCAATTTGTGTAAGAGATGATATTTTGAAAAAGTTGTATCCGGATGCTTACTCAGCAGCAGATCTTACGAAGATTTACATGGAAGAGGGCACTTTTACTGAGGAGCAGATTTATGATGTGAAGTTGGAGAGTGCAGATGAGTTCTATGATATGCTTCGTGATATCAAGGAACTGTTGAAAGATGAGGAATTTGTGGGTCTGGACGGCAGGCCAATGGAGGTAACTTATGGACCTCATACCGGAACAGATAACTGGGGTTGGATGACGATCCTTGCCAGATTGTTAAAAGGATTTACCACCACTACAGATTACTTTGTAACATCTGATCGTTCGGAGGATAGTGAAGGTTTACTTCAATATTCCTATGAGACTGAAAAATATATTGATTACATGAAAGAGCTGAATGTTCTTGTAAATGAAGACATTTTTGCTCAGAACTCTCTGGTAGACAATGCAGCTGCTTATCAGGAAAAATATCTGAATGGCCACTATGCTGTAGTCTATGGAAACAATAATCCTATCGCAACATGGGTAGATGGCAGTGCTGGCGGATGGACCTATCGTCCTGTATGGGTAAATGTACCTGTAGATGAAGATTTTGGCGGATATGGTGGTTTATCACAACTTACTTATTATGGTATTTTCAAGAATGAAGATATGACTGATGAAAAATTGGAGCAGCTGATCCACTTTATCGATTACCAGAATTCCGAAGTTGGCATTAAGAATACAGTATGGGGACCTAAGTCAGCCGGTCTTTTTGAAGAAGATGCTGATGGCAATAGAAAGTATGTAAACGCTGAATTAGAGGAAAATGTGGTTAAGGGTAATGCTGAGAGCCAGATATCAGTTGAACTCGGTATTTATTCAGATCCTACACCGAATAAACCTTACAATATTTATCCCAAAGGTGCGGGAGTAGGTTTATATGAATATAAATATCTAAATGCTCCTAATTCTGAAAGAAATGAAAAGGATGCTTTGACATATTTTACTCCCGGAATACTGGAAGGTAAGTCTGAAGGTGAAAACTGTATCAGACTAAGTAAAGGATGTCAGGTATATGATCTTGGTATGAAAGTTGAGAGTATCAAGCAGTTCTGGAGCGCACGTGCAGGTTTTGAAAGCCAGATGAAGAAGGTGATTGTAGCAGCTCCTGATAAATTTGATACAGAACTGGAGAACTTGGTTCAATACAGTCAGGAAAATGGTTTAACAGAGGATACTTTGAAAGAATTTACTGATTTGTTCATAGAAACTAACAAAGAAGCTTTAAAAGCAGCTGGCGTAATTGAATAAATCATATTATTTTTTTAGCAGAGCCAGGCAGTATTTGTCTGGCTCTGCTTTAAAAAAATGAGGTGATTGTTTCATGAACTACTTAAAGACCATGGGATATTTCAACAGGGGTCATGAGCAGACTATTGAATATTTAGCTAATCTGGAGTCTGTTATGGCAGTTATCGGGGCAGCAGAGGAACTGGATGATGCACCGATCATGTATCATGACATTGTATCCTGGGGAACCCAGGCCATGAAAGAAAATTGTAATAAGGCAATGGTGGTCTTTGCCATGAAAGAGATGTAGGAGGATGGTTAAATGGATTCTTATATTGGACATGATACCCAATATTATGGTGTGGAAGAACACCGGCTGGTTTGCGGAAAAGGTGATGGAATGCGTCTGTTTGAGGTTAACAATGGCAAAGGTCTGGAACTGGTAATCTCTCCGGACCGTTGCGGAGACATTACCAGATTGAAATATAAAGGCATCAATTTAAGCTACCTGTCTCCATGCGGATATGTGGCACCGGCTTATTATGACCGGGTAGATGCCAACTGGCTGAAATCCTTTACCGCAGGCTTTTTAACAACCTGCGGACTGGAAGCAGTAGGAAGTCCAAGCGTGGACGAGGGAGAATTGTTTCCGCTTCATGGCTCTATTGCAAATCAACCATGTGAAGTGGCTTACTGGACAGAGGATGAAGAGTATCTGACGGTTCATACACTGGTGAAGGATGAAGTGATATTTGCACGAAAGCTTCGTCTGGTGAGAATCATCAAAGTATCCAAGAAAGAAAACGAATTTGAAATCTGCGATAGTATCATAAATACCGGAGACACGGAAGAACCAATAGAGATACTGTACCATATGAATATGGGCTATCCTTTATTGGACGAGGATAGCATTATTACCATTCCGGCAGAGGAAGTAGTAGCAAGAGATGAGCATGCAGCAGAAGATATTGCAAACTGGATGCATATGCAGAAGCCTACCCCGGGATATCAGGAAAGATGCTATTATCATAAATTCAAGGATAAAAATGGCATGGCAAGTATTTATCAGCCGAAGCTTGATATTGGCCTATCTATCCATTTTGACACAGAAGAACTGGATGGATTTGTGGAATGGAAAATGATGGGAGTCAGAGACTATGTTCTTGGCTTAGAGTGTGGCAATTGTTATCCGGACGGGCGTAAGGCTATGCGTGAGAGCGGTATGCTGAAATTTTTGGCACCGGGAGAAAGTAAAAGTTATACAGTTAAAATAAAAGTCTGGCAGAAAAACTATTGATGTAGATGGATATTGCAACTCATTAATACAAGGAGGAATAGTATGAAGACACCATTATTTATGACTCACCATTCACCAGTAGGGGCATATTCCAGCTTTACATTCGGTGCATTCGGTAAAGGTGTTAGTATTGATATGGAAAGCCCGAGGATACAAGCTGAACGATATGATTTGTATGTTGGCTATAGTCAGTCTGGACGCGTAATGGCATTGCCGTTTAGAGAAGATGTGGTTATTAAAGATGAGTCTGTAGAAGTATTTGCGGAAGGCAATAAAGAGATTAAGCAGATAAAAAAGAATCTGTGGAACTTTTTTTCGGAAGAAGAAATTGTGAGAACACTTACACCATGTGTTGACCGATTTGAAGCAGGAAGAATATCGCTTGAAATATATACACCACATTCCCAAATAGAGGATTATGAAAAAGAGGAACCGTCCGCTTACTCCGTGTGTCCGGGTTTACTGTTTCGTTTGACGATTAACAATGAGGATGGCTTGACGCCGGCTATAGGTTATTTGGGGTTAGGCCATAATGTTTTAAGGTTTTTGCATTCCGTCCAGAGGAATGGGCTTATAGGTTTAGGGTATAGAAATAGCTGGGCACTTCTTACTGAATCGGATTCAGATGCTTATTTGCTAAGAGGTGATAGGCTTGACCAGATGCTGCAAAATGACATTAATATGTATCATGAAAAGGGACCTGGAGCAATCTGCATTAAAGCTCAACCTGGGGAAAAGAAAGAATTATTGGCTGCATTTGGGTTTTATACGGCTGATCCTGCTACCTGTGGGATAGAAACTATGTATTGCTATGGGCAGAAGTTCTCTAATGTCTGTGATGTTTGTAGATGTATTTTGAATAATGCTGATCGTATTCAAGAAGAAAGCGCCACATTAGACAGCACTATGGAAGCGATTGTAAAGGATCCGATTAAGCTACAAATTATTGCACAGGGGATTCGCAGCTATGAGGCATCTACGCAGTTAAGTACGGCGAATGGTAAATATTATTACAATGTGGGAGAAGGAGCCTATTGCTGGAGAAATACACTTGATTTGGCAGCAGATCACTTGCCATGGGAATTATATAGGAATCCATGGATGGTACGAAATATTATGGATTTGTATATAGAGCGATATTCTTATATAGATGAGGTGAAATTCAAAGAAGAACCAGAAAGATTTTTTGAAGGTGGTATGAGTTTCACTCATGATATGGGAAATTATGTGACGTTCTCACCGGAATCATACAGTGATTATGAAGCGAGTATAGTGCCAAATGCATCAGTGTATTTATATATGACTACGGAAGAATTACTAAATGGAATCTACTGTATTTGTGCGTATGCATTACATACGAAAGATGGTATGTGGTTAGAAAAGAGAGCCGATGTTTTGAGAAAACTGCTTTGCAGTATGGAAAATCGAGATCATTATGAGCCATCAAAAAGGGACGGTATACTTAAGGCTGTTAGTTCACGCAGTAAACTAGTAGGAAAAGAAAGTACCACATATGATGCATTAGATCATTCGTTGATGGATGCATCAGGAAGTCTTTATGTTGCTGTGAAAACAGGCTGTGCATTAATTATGTTGAAAGAATGTTTTAAAAAAATTGGAGATATGGAGCATTATACTCGTGCAATGGAGATGTTGCGTTTGAATTTTGTTTCATTATCGCGTTACCAAACAGAAGAAGGATTCCTGCGAGCCAATTTATATTCTGATACGGACAGCCGGGTTTTAGCTGCAGTTGAACCATTAGCAGTTCCATATATGTTAGGCTTAACGGGTGACGATATCATGCCCATAAAAGAATTGTTACTGGCACATATTCGAAGATGTATGCAGGAGGATGTTTGTATTGAGAAGACGAATGGAGGTATTCGTTTGAGCAGTAAAAGTAACAATACATGGGTCTCCAAGGTAATATTATGTCTGGCAGTAATGGAAAAGGTGTTTGGTATTGATCTGGAAAAGGAATATCCGTCAGCAATGAGAGAACTGCAGTATTGGTGCCAAGTTTCCGCAAAAGATGTATCCATAAGTGACCAGATATTAATTACAGAGAGAGCTGTTATTGGAGGGTGTTATTATCCACGCTCAGCAAGCAGTGCAATTTGGCTGTTTTGAGTAGGCAAAGCTTTTGAAGAAATGTTTATTGATGCTCAGTATGAAGGGACTTCAGTTTTGAAGGATAGGTAGAAAGGTATGTTGTACATAGGTATTGATTTAGGAACTTCCGCAGTAAAATTATTACTTATGGATGGAGAAGGCAAAATTCATAAGATAGTGTCAAAGGAATATCCGCTGTATTTTCCTCATCCGGGCTGGTCTGAACAGAAGCCGGAAGATTGGTATGTGCAGACTATGGCAGGTATGAAGGAACTGCTTGCAGAGGCGGATAGAAGTCAGGTGGCAGGTATCAGCTTTGGCGGCCAGATGCACGGTCTGGTGATTTTGGACAAGGAGGACCGGGTTATCCGTCCGGCAATACTGTGGAATGATGGCCGTACCTTTGAGGAATGTGATTATCTGAATGAGGTGATTGGAAAGGAAATGTTGTCCCAGTATACGGCCAATATTTCTTTTACCGGTTTTACCGCACCGAAGCTTTTATGGGTTAGAAATAAAGAGCCGGAGAACTTTGCACGTATCGAAAAGATTATGCTGCCAAAGGATTATCTGGCGTATAAACTGACAGGGGTGCACTGCACCGATGTTTCCGATGCCTCCGGCATGCTGTTGTTTGATGTAAAGAACCGCTGCTGGTCCAAGGAAATGTGTGAAATCTGTCACGTAAGGGAAGAACAATTGGCAACATGCTATGAAAGCTATGAAGCAGTGGGAACCCTGCTCCCGGAAATTGCAGAGGAGCTGGGACTTCCACATACCGTAAAGGTAGCAGCAGGAGCCGGAGACAATGCAGCTGCAGCGGTAGGAACCGGAACCGTAGGTGATGGTATGTGTAATATCTCCCTGGGTACCAGCGGAACTATTTTTATCTCTTCCAAGAACTTTGGGGTAGATAAACATAATGCCCTGCATTCCTTTGCACATGCAGACGGCAGCTATCATCTCATGGGATGCATGTTAAGTGCGGCAAGCTGTAACAAGTGGTGGATGGATGAGATTATCGGTACGAAGAATTATGCAGAAGAGCAGCAGGCTATCGAAAATCTTGGAGAAAACCATGTGTATTTCCTGCCGTATCTCATGGGAGAGCGTTCTCCTCATAATAATCCAAATGCAAGAGGAACCTTTATTGGCATGACCATGGATACCACCAGGGCAGATATGACTCAGGCAGTTTTAGAGGGCGTAGCCTTTGCACTTCGCGATTCTTTAGAGGTGGCTAAAAGTCTGGGTATTCAGATTGAGAGAACCAAAATCTGCGGCGGCGGAGCCAAGAGTCCATTATGGAAGAAGATTATCGCAAACGTGCTGAATCTGAAGGTGGATGTGATTGAAAGCGAAGAAGGACCGGGATATGGTGCAGCTATGCTGGCAGCAGTAGCCTGCGGTGAGTATGGTTCTGTGCAGGAAATGGCAGAGAAGCTGGTAAAGGTAGTGGACACGGTAGAGCCGGATGCATACCTTGCAGCAAAATACGAAGAACGCTACCAACAGTTTAAGCAGATTTATCCGGCCTTGAAACCGGTATATGAGATGGTCAAATAGTCTGGGAAAGCAAGAACAGTCATCTGACAGATAGGAGCAGAATATGCAGATTTTTTCCATTTATGATAACGCCTTTCGAAAGTATGGAAAGGTAATAAAGAATATTGATTTTTCCGGACTGGTAAAGGAACTGAAAAAAACACCGGTACCGGAAGGAGTGGTCTATGAGCCAAGCGTGGAAGCACTGGAAAGTACTTCTGCCATGGAAGCCTGCAGAACTATATATTTCGGAGAAATGCCGGTGCAGATAGGTTACTGCAACGGCCACAACAGCCTGTTAAATGCCATAGAATACCACAGAAGCTCTGAAATCAATGTGGCAGCAACGGACGCCATTCTTATGGTGGGCATGGAACAGGATGTAGAAGAGGATTTTAGTTATGATACTTCAAAAATGGAAGCCTTTTTGCTTCCAGCCGGAGAGGCAGTGGAATTATATGCCACGACTCTCCATTATGCACCTTGCGGAGTAAATGGTGCAGGTTTTCAGGTGGCGATAGTGCTTCCTAAAGGAACGAATTACCCATTAAATAAAATGCATGCAAAGTCAGACAGTGACATTCCGAATGAAGATATGCTTTTGGCTGCAACCAATAAATGGCTCATTGGTCATGCAGAAGGCGGTCTGGACAACGGTGTATTTATCGG
>JAFUKS010000278.1 GCA_017473445.1 Lachnospiraceae bacterium | reverse complement strand
ATGTCCATCTCCTTGGCTCATTCATCTGAGATATGAAACTGAAAATTCCTTGAAAAATAAGGAAAAAACACTTGACTAAATAGGGAGGTCATTGTAAGAATGGCAAATGTAGAACGTATGAAAAGTTTCCGTAACAGATATTTTGACGAGTGTATTGCTCGTAACAATTTAGACCCGAGAGACCCGGCCAGCTATATCATCAATCAGGCTATCGGCGCATACTACGCAACAAACGATAGGGGCTTTGAGGTATTTGCGGTAGAGGATATGCCTTTTTCACATACTATGCCTGAGTTTACGAAAGTCTTGGAGAAAGCGGGCATTGAGGAATTTTATCTGTTTGATCGTTCTAGTGACGGCATTACCTGTTTGCATCATCTTCTGGAATTGGGGTGGAAGGTAGCCGGAACCGTAGAGAAGCAGATCAATTCTTTTACCATTATCTATGGTGTGGTAATGAGAAAAGACAATGCGTTGGAGGTGGCGTAATGGTATTTCCAACAAGGGAGCAGGTAGAAGTTGTAAGGGCTGAGTATCCCAAAGGTACGAGGGTGGAGCTGGTTTACATGAATGACCCTTATGGCAGGTTGCAGCCGGGCGATAGAGGTATCGTAGACCATGTGGATGATACCGGCACGGTATTTGTACGGTGGGATTGCGGCTCCGGGCTTGGGGTAGTCTATGGCGAGGATAAGATTCGCATTGTGGACTGATATATTAAATTTAAAAGTTATCTTTAAGGAACTTTCCATTGTGGAGGTTTCTTTTTTCGTGGAGATTTTGGAAAGGAGGCGTTTGCCGGATGCGAAAGCTGATGAATTATGAGCCGACCCGTTTCATGGCGGACGGCTCTCATTATAATGAGGAGCTTGCGGAGTTAGCCGTAGCTTTTATCAACTGTTTGAAGCATACCAAGGGTGAGTGGTATGGGCAGAATTTTGAACTGATTGACTGGCAGGAGCAGATCATCCGTGATCTGTTTGGCATTGTGAAGCCGAATGGGTATCGGCAGTTTAATACGGCATATGTGGAGATTGCTAAGAAACAGGGGAAATCGGAGCTTGCGGCTGCGGTGGCTTTATTGCTTACCTGCGGGGATGGGGAGTATGGCGGTGAGGTGTATGGCTGTGCTTCTGACAGGCAGCAGGCATCCATTGTATTTGATGTAGCCTGCGGTATGGTGGAGCAATGCCCGGCGTTGAAATCCCGTATTAAGCCTGTGCTTTCCCAGAAGCGTCTGATCTACAAGCCGCTGGGTAGCTTTTATCAGGTATTGTCGGCGGAGGCGTATACGAAGCATGGGTTGAATGTTCATGCGGTGGTGTTTGATGAACTCCATGCGCAGCCCAACCGTCAGTTGTACGATGTTATGACCCACGGCTCCGGCGATGCCAGAAAGCAGCCGTTGTATTTTCTCATTACTACGGCGGGGAATAATGTGAACTCTATCTGCTATGAGGTACACCAGAAAGCCAAGGACATTCTGGAAGGGCGAAAAATTGACCCGACATTCTATCCGGTCATTTTCGGAGCGGAGGAGGGGGATGATTGGACTTCCCCGGAGGTATGGGCGAAAGCAAATCCTTCCCTTGGCATTACGGTGGATGTGGAGAAGGTGGCTGCGGCTTGTGAGAGTGCAAGGCAGAATCCGGCTGAGGAGAATTTGTTTCGGCAGCTTCGTCTGTGCCAGTGGGTGAAGCAGGCGGTACGCTGGATGCCTATGGAAAAGTGGGATAAATGTGAGTTTGTGGTGGATGCGGAGCGGCTCCGTGGAAGGGTGTGCTATGGCGGCCTTGACCTTTCCTCTACAACGGACATTACGGCATTCGTGCTGGTGTTCCCTCCGCAGGATGAGGATGATAAGTACAGCATTCTGCCTTATTTCTGGATACCGGAGGATAATCTGGAAATCCGGGTGCGGCGTGACCATGTTCCTTACGATGTGTGGGAGAAGCAGGGATTTTTGCAGACTACTGAGGGAAACGTGGTGCATTATGGTTTCATTGAGGCTTTTATCGAGGAACTGGGTACGGTGTACAACATTCAGGAGATCGCCTTTGATAGATGGGGTGCGACACAGATGGTACAGAACTTAGAGGGGCTTGGCTTTACGGTGGTTCCTTTCGGGCAGGGCTTTAAGGATATGTCGCCGCCTACCAAGGAATTGATGCGGCTTACATTGGATGGGCAGATCGCCCACGGAGGGCACCCGGTACTTCGGTGGATGATGGATAACATTCATGTGCGTACTGACCCGGCAGGGAATGTGAAGCCGGATAAGGAAAAATCAACAGAGAAGATAGACGGTGCGGTGGCGACTATAATGGCGCTTGACCGTGCAATCCGTGGCGGCGGTATGACCGGCGCTTCTATTTATGATGAAAGGGGGCTTTTGGTATTATGAGTGTTTTTAGCCGGATGTTTCAGGCGAGGGATAAACCTGAGGAAATGAGGAGGGCGAAGGATGCGCTGGGCGGCAGCAGGTTCAGCTTCTTTTTCGGGAGTTCTACCAGCGGTAAGCCGGTGAATGAGAGAACGGCGATGCAGATGACGGCGGTGTATTCCTGTGTCCGTATATTGTCGGAGGCGGTGGCAGGGTTGCCGCTCCATGTTTACCATTATGGGAAGGATGGGAGCAAGGAGAAGGCGGTGGAGCATCCGCTGTATCATTTACTGCATGATGAGCCTAACCCGGAAATGACTTCTTTCAATTTCCGTGAGACGCTCATGGGGCATCTTTTGATGTATGGCAATGCCTACGCCCAGATCATACGAAACGGGAAGGGCGAGGTGATCGGGCTGTATCCATTGATGCCTGCGAAAATGACCGTTGACCGTGATAGCAGGGGGCAGCTTTATTATCTCTATACCAAGGGAACGGAGGATTCTCCTACAGGGGAGGAGAACGGACAGATCTATCTGCCGCCGGAGCAGGTGCTTCATATCCCCGGTCTTGGGTATGACGGTATCGTGGGATATTCTCCGCTGGCTATGGCGAAAAATGCCGTGGGTATGGCGATTGCCTGCGAGGAGTATGGGGCAAAGTTCTTTGCTAATGATGCGGCTCCGGGCGGTATCTTAGAGCATCCGGGTGTGGTAAAAAATCCGGATAAGGTTAGGGAGAGCTGGAATAAGCTGTTCCGTGGCAGCGGTAATTCCCATCAGATCGCGGTGTTAGAGGAGGGCATGAAATATCAGGCTATTGGGATTTCGCCGGAGCAGGCGCAGTTTCTGGAAACGAGAAAATTCCAGATCAATGAGATCGCCCGCATTTTCCGGGTGCCGCCTCATATGGTGGGGGATTTGGAGAAGTCCAGTTTTTCCAACATTGAGCAGCAGTCCTTGGAATTTGTCAAATACACCTTGGAGCCTTGGCTGATGCGATGGGAACAGAGCATGGCGAGGCGGCTGTTCTCTGAGAATGACAAAAAGGAGTATTTCATCCGCTTCAATGTGGAGGGGCTGCTTCGGGGCGATTACCAGAGCCGCATGAATGGTTATGCTGTGGCAAGGCAGAATGGCTGGATGAGCGCCAACGATATCAGGGAGCTTGAAAATCTTGACCGTATCCCGGCGGAGGAGGGCGGCGATCTGTATCTGGTGAATGGAGCCATGACGAAATTGGCTGATGCGGGAGCCTTTGCCGGTAGGTTGGCCTTGGCGGATAGGATAGGAAATGGAGGAAAGTAAAATTGAAGAAATTCTGGAATTGGGTGCGGAATGCTGATGAGAGCCGCACCCTTTATCTTAACGGCACCATTGCGGAGGAAAGCTGGTTTGCGGATGATGTGACGCCAGCTATGTTCAAAGCGGAATTGATGGCCGGGGAGGGTGACATTACTTTATGGATCAATAGCCCCGGTGGTGACTGCGTGGCGGCATCCCAGATTTACACCATGCTGATGGAATATAAGGGTGCGATTACGGTGAAGATTGACGGCATTGCTGCCAGTGCGGCCAGCGTGATCGCTATGGCTGGAACTACCGTGTTGATGGCACCTACTGCACTGATGATGGTGCATAATCCGCTTACTGTGGCAATCGGGGATTCGGAGGAAATGAAGAAAGCGGTTGCCATGTTAGATGAAGTAAAGGAGTCGATTATCAATGCCTATGAGATCAAAACAGGGTTGTCGAGGGCGAAGCTCTCGCACCTCATGGATGCGGAAACATGGATGTCCGCAAACAAAGCCGTGGAACTCGGCTTCGCAGATGACCTGCTCTATGCAGAGGAGAAAAATGCCGCGCCAGAGCCGGAGAGCTTCGCATTCTCGCGGAGGGCAGTGACAAATAGCCTGCTTAGCAGGCTGTCTGAGAAAAATGAAAAGAAACAGTCTGTAGAGCCGCTATACCAGCGGCTTAATTTATTGAAATTTTAGGGAGGATTTTACCATGAGTAAGATTTTAGAGTTAAGAGAGAAAAGAGCAAAGGCTTGGGAGGCTGCGAAGGCATTTTTGGATTCCAAGCGCGGGGCGGATGGTCTTTTGTCCGCTGAGGATGTGGCGACCTACGATAAGATGGAGGCCGATGTGGTAAATCTGGGGAAGGAGATTGACCGTCTGGAAAGGCAGCAGGCTTTAGACGCTGAGTTAAATAAGCCTGTGAATACGCCGATCACTGGTAAGCCTGCGGCGGCTGCCGGAGAGGAAAAGACCGGGCGTGCTTCTGCGGAATATCGCCGTTCCTTCTGGAATGCCATGAGAAGTAAAATGCCGGGTCATGAGATTTTGAACGCCCTGCAGGTAGGTGTGGATTCTGAGGGCGGTTACTTAGTGCCGGATGAATTTGAGCGTACATTGGTGGAGGCTTTGGAGGAGCAGAATATTTTCCGTTCTCTGGCTCATGTGATTCAAACCAGTTCCGGAGACCGCAAAATTCCGGTGGTGGCATCTAAGGGTAGTGCCTCTTGGGTAGATGAGGAGGGTGCAATCCCTGAAAGCGATGATGTATTCTCTCAGGTATCCATTGGTGCTTATAAGCTGGGTACGATGATCAAGGTATCTGAGGAGCTTATCAATGATAGCGTTTTCGACCTCGAAGCCTACATTGCCCGTGAATTTGCCCGCCGTATCGGCAATAAGGAAGAGGAGGCATTCTTTACCGGGGATGGAACGGGAAAGCCTTTGGGCGTACTTGCGGAAAATGGTGGTGCGGAGATCGGTGTTACTGCGGCGGCTGCGGCAGCCTTTACCGCGGATGAGGTAATGGACTTGTTCTATTCTCTGAAAGCACCTTACCGTAAGAATGCGGTGTTTGTGATGAATGATGCTTCCATTAAGGCACTTAGGAAGTTAAAGGATAATAACGGTCAGTATCTGTGGCAGCCTTCTCTTACGGCTTCTACTCCGGATACTCTTCTGGGTCGTCCTGTGTATACTTCCGCATTTATGCCTGGCTTGGAGGCAGGGGCTAAGTCTGTACTGTTTGGTGATCTTTCTTATTATTGGGTTGCTGACAGACAGGGTCGCTCCTTCCGCCGTCTGGGAGAATTGTTTGCTCCTACCGGGCAGGTGGGCTTCCTTGCTACCCAGCGCGTGGATGGTAAGCTGATCTTACCTGAGGCGGTTAAGGTATTGCAGCAGAAGGCTGCGTAGTGATAGGCGGTGTCGCTCTGTATGGGGTGGCACCGCTTTTCAGTGAGGTGATTGTATGATTGTGACACTGGAAGAGGTTAAGGAATATCTCCGTGTGGATTATGCGGACGAGGATACACTCCTTGCGAGCCTTTTAAGTTCTGCTCATAAGATATGTATGGATGTGGCGCGTATTTCTGAGGAGGCGGATTTTGCGGAGGATGCGGAGCGGGCGAGGGCTGCTATCATGTATGCGGTGGCGTATCTGCATGAGCATCGTGAGGAGGCAGACCACCATGATCTTATGCTGACACTCCGTGCCTTGCTGTTTGGTATCAGGCGGGAGGGCTTTTAATGGATATCGGTGCATTGAATGTCAAAATTATGTTTCAACATAGCAGTACGGTTGTGGATGAGATAGGCAATCGGAAAAGTAAGTGGGAGGACTATTATGGCTGCCATGCTACGGTGAGCGGTGAGTATGGTTCGGAGAGTGAGAAAGCGGGCGTTACTGTAGACAATGCAGATATCTCCTTTACGGTGCGATTCTGCCTGGCGGCCAGCGCGGTTACTGTTACCGGATACCGGATTCTGTTTCAGGGTGAGGTGTATGATATCGTGGCTGTTGACCATTTGCATTTTAAGAAGAATGCACTGAAATTCCGGTGCCGGAAAGCGAGGCGGTAGGCATGGCGGAAAGGGTATCTATCGGAGATATGTCTGCGGCGATCAATGAGGCGCTTGTGGAATATGCTGACCTTGCTACGGAGGATATGAAAAAAGCGGTAAAGCGTGCCGGGAGAAAAGTCCGTAAGGAGATTCAGGAGAATGCGCCTGTGAGGACGGGTGCTTATGCGAAAAGCTGGACGGTAAAGACCGTGAAGGAAAATGCAAATAGCCTATCCCTTACGGTACATTCCCGTGACCGTTATTATCTGGCTCATTTGTTGGAGTTCGGTCATGCCAAGCGCGGCGGTGGCAGGGTATCCGGGCAGGCACATATTGCCCCGGCTGAGGATAAGGGCATACGGCAGCTTACGGAGGAAATCGAAAGGAGCCTTAGTCGTGGATAAGCTGATTGCGATTTTAGAGGAGTTTGGCGTTCCCTTTGCATACGATCACTTCGCAGAGGGGGAATCGCCAGAGCCACCTTTTATCTGTTACCTGCTTCCCGGAAGTAATCATTTTGTTGCGGATGGGAGGGTGTATTACAAGATAAATGAGGTACGGCTGGAATTATATACGGATAGTAAGGATATAGGGCTGGAACGGCGGTTGGAAAATATGCTTGATAGATACGGCATCGTCTATGGCAGGACGGAGGCGTGGATTGAGAGCGAGCGGCTGTTTGAAGTCCTTTATTCATTTGATTTGGAGGGAGAAAACGATGGCCAAGAAGAATAAAGTAAAGTTTAATATCTGTAATGTGCATTACGCTCCGATTACGGTGGCGGAGGACGGCAGCATTACATTTGAAACACCTGTGGCAATGCCCGGTGCGGTGTCTATCAGTCTTGACCCTACGGGTGAGCCTGAGTCTTTTTATGCAGACGGCATTGAGTATTATGTGATCAATAATAATCAGGGATATGACGGCGATCTGGAGCTTGCCATGATTCCGGAGAGCTTCCGCACGGATATTTTGAAGGAGGAGGCAGACGCAAATCAGGTATTAGTGGAGAACGCAAATAGTGAGACCGGCAGCTTTGCATTGCTGTTTGAGTTTGACGGCGATATCCGCAAAATACGTCATGTGCTGTATAACTGTTCTGCATCCCGTCCTACCATTGAGTCCAAGACGAATGAGGAGGACAAGGAGGTACAGACGGAAACCCTTACCGTTAAGGCCAGACCGATGGCTACCGGTTATGTAAAGGCAAAGACCGGGGATAGTACCACGGAGGAAGTTTACAATAACTGGTACAAGACGGTGTACCAGCCGACTATGGGTGAAGAGGCTGCGGCGGCTGATGAGAACGCTTAATGGAGGGATTGGTAAATGAGTATCGTGAAAAAGATAGAGATTGACGGTCAGATGGTGGCATTCAAGGCGAGTGCCGCCATTCCCCGTATCTATCGTTTGAAATTCCAGAGGGATATCTATAAGGATTTGAGGGCTCTGGAAAAGAGTGTGGGGAAGGGGAATGAGGAAAGCTCTAATCTGGATTTGTTTAGTCTGGAAATGTTTGAGAATATCGCATTTGTGATGGCGAAGCATGCGGAGCCTTCCATACCGGATACGCCGGAGGAGTGGCTGGATGGCTTCAATACCTTTTCCATTTATCAGGTACTTCCGCAGTTGATTGAATTGTGGGGGCTGAATGTAAAAACGGATGTTGAGGCTAAAAAAAACTTCGTCCGACAGAGCGTGAAATGACAACACCGCTGTTTCTGCTCCGGTGTGTGCAGTTGGGGCTGTCTATGGCGGATTTGGAGCTGTTGTCTATCGGGCTTATCAATGATATGTATGCGGAGAGCAGGAATGATGAGCATAAGTATGCGGTACTTGCAACGCAAAGTGACATGGATTTATTTTAGCTGGGGCATGGTCTTTTTCCGGCATCATGCCGGGAAAGGGCTGATGTCTGGGAATACTATGAGTAATGACTATGGGTATATGAAAACCGTACATAAAAAATTATTAAATTTCCGTCTAATATATTGATATTGCATTGCAAAATGCGTATAATATAGGTGTAATAGATGTGAAAGGAGTTGATAAGTATGGCTACTACAACAAATTTTAGTGTGCGTATGGATAGTGATATAAAAAAACAGTGTGAAGCCCTGTATGGCGAACTTGGTATCAATCTTACTACCGCCATTAACGTGTTTCTTCGTCAGTCTCTTCGGGCAGGTGGCTTTCCATTTGATGTTCGCATGGAGCAGCCGAACAAAGAGACGATTGCGGCAATGTTAGAGGCAGAGCGCATTGCCCGCGATCCTTCTGTAAAACGCTATTCTGATGTGGAAGAAGCGTTGAGGGCATTAAAAGAATGAAGCATTATGATGTTGTATGGACGAACCAGTTCAAGAAGGATTACAAGCTGGCAATGAAACGTCACCTTGATATAGAACTTCTGGACGAGGTTATCCGTAAACTTGCAAGAGGCGAACAACTTGCAGATAAAAATAAAGATCATTCTCTAAGTGGGAACTGGGCAGGACACCGGGAGTGTCATATACAGCCGGATTGGCTTCTTATCTACCGGGTTGAGGATGATGTGTTGGTACTTACTTTATCGAGAACCGGCACACATAGCGATCTGTTTGGGAAGTAGGATAACACTATTTTGTGTACTGCTGTTTACCCAAAGGGAGAACATGGATATGGTAACAAAGACAGAGAATGACAAACAGAATATTCTTAAAAACGGATTAGCGTTTGAAGAAAAATTTTCTGCTTCGTAACCGGTAAACATGGCAGTATTGTCTGAGGAAGAATTGAATGTGGAGTTGGAAAGGGGATATGCAGATATGCTTGAAGGGCGTACAAAATCAGCCAGGAAGGTATTTGTAGATATCCGCTAAAGTAATAATTTAATAGGAAATACGAAGCACTTGTCAAAACGGCAGGTGCTTTTCTCATACATACGGAGCTTAACAGGCTCCTTTTTTGATGCCCGAAAATGGAGGTGAGGGTTAGATGGCAAGCAGGATTAAAGGCATTACCGTGGAAATCGGTGGCGATACCACGAAGCTGACGGATGCCTTAAAGGATGTAAATGGTGAAATCAAGAATACGCAGGCGCAACTTAAGGATGTAGAGAAACTGCTGAAATTTGACCCTGCTAATACAGAATTGCTATCCCAGAAGCAGAGGTTGTTGACGGAAGCGGTTGAGGCGACCAAGGAGAAGCTGGAAGCATTAAAGGCAGCCAGCGAGCAGGCGAATACTGCGCTGGAAGCCGGTACGATCACAAAAGACCAGTACGATGCTCTGCAGAGGGAGATCATTGAAACAGAGAGGGCATTGGAGGATTTAGAGGCACAGGCCGGGGAGTCTGCTGTAGCATTGCAGAAGATCGCCAAGGCCGGAGATTCCTTACAGGAGACCGGCGGGAAGATAGAAAGCGTAGGAAAATCCCTTCTTCCGGTTTCTACAGCAGTTACCGGAATCGGTGTGGCTGGATTAAAGGTAGCGACCGATTTTGAAAAGGCGATGTCTGGTGTGCAGGCGATTACCGGGGCAACGGGAGCGGATTTTGAAAGGCTTCGGGAGGTTGCGATTGACCTCGGTGCAACCACCGCTTTTTCTTCGGGAGAGGTTGCCGAGGCAATGACAGAAATGGCGAAAGCCGGATGGTCTACTACCCAGATCATTGAGGGTATGGCAGGAGTGTTGGATGCCACCGCAGCGTCTGGGGAGAGCCTTGGCACGGTAGCGACCATTGTGGCGGATGCGATTACCGGGTTCGGGTTATCTGCAAAGGATTCCGCGAGGGTGGCAGACCTGATGACGCAGGCTGCTAACTCAGGTACTATCGGGGTATCTGACCTTGGGGAATCTTATAAATATGTGGCTCCGCTGGCACAGTCTATGGGGCTTTCCATTGAGGATGTGACTACAGCATTATCTGCTATGTCTATGGCAGGTATCAAGGGTTCTCAGGCGGGTACTTCTTTAAGAACCGTACTTGCGAATATGGCGAAGCCGTCCAGTACGGTTGCGGATGCAATGGATGAGCTGGGTATCAGCATTACCAACAGTGACGGTTCCTTCCAGTCTTTGGAGCAGATCATTACCACTATGAGAACAAAGTTTTCTGGTCTGACGGATGACCAGAAGGCTTATTATGCGACGGCTCTGGCTGGGAAAGAGGGTATGTCCGGTCTGATCTCTCTGTTGAATCTGACGCAGGAGGAATACGATGCCTTAACCGCTTCCATGAATGAATGTTCCGGTGTTGCCGGGGAAACGGCTGCGGTAATGCAGGATAATCTCCAAAGCAAGGTAGAGCAGCTGGGCGGTTCCTTGGAATCGCTGGCGATCAAGCTGTCGGAGTACGTCATTCCCTTTTTGACCGGATTGGTGGAAAAGATCACGGCGGCGATAGATGCCTTTACCAACCTTAGTCCGGGGGTACAGAAAGCAGTTCTTGTGGTTGGCGGAGTTGTTGCTGTGCTGGGGCCGTTGTTAATTGTCATTGGAAAGGTGATTAGCGCGGTCGGTACGATTATGACAATTATTCCGAAGCTGGCAGGGCTACTGAATGTGGTAAAGACCGCTTTCGCACTGCTCAATACTACCATGCTTGCGAATCCGATCATGTTGGTCATTGCGGCGATTGCGGCGCTGGTAGCGGCATTTATCTATCTTTGGAATAACTGTGAGGGGTTCCGACAGTTCTGGATAGATCTGTGGGAGAAGATAAAGGAGGCAACCTCAAAGGCATTCTCGGCTATCAGCAAGGGCATTAAAGATACGGTCGGCAAAATTGGCGAGAGTATTAAGAACGGATTCAATAATGCGGTGGATTTCATTACCGGACTGGCATCGAGTGCCTATACTTGGGGGTCGGATATCATTGGCGGTATTGTAGACGGTATCCGAAGCTGTATCAGTAAGGTAAAAGATGCAGTGACGGATGTGGCGGATACTATACGCTCATTCTTACATTTCTCCGTGCCGGATGAGGGGCCGCTTACGGATTACGAAAGCTGGATGCCGGACTTTATGGGTGGTCTGGCCAGGGGGATTGAGGAGAGCCGTGGAATGATAGCGAAGGCCGTGGAAGGTGTGGCTTCGGATATGGTTATCAGCCCCAAAATGGGAGCTTTGGAGGTTGCCGGAGTGGGTGCGGTACCTGCTGGTGGTTCCTCTGATATGCTGTCTGGCATTACCGGGGCGATTACGGACGCACTTAGCCGCATGAACAGTCAGAGTAGTGGGGATATTGTGATTCCGGTATATCTGGGTGGCACTATGCTGGATGAGGTCATAGTCAATGCTCAGCAGAGAATGAATTTAAGGAGTGGGGGAAGATAGACATGGCATTTTTTGAATATCTGAAATTTGACGGTGTGGCACTTCCTCTGCCGGATTCATACGATATCGGTCTTGCTACGGTGGAGGCGGAAAGCAGTGGAGAGACGGAGGCGGGTACTACACAGAGGGATGTGGTAAGGCAGGGGGTTGTTACCATTACAGTCTCTTTCTCCGTTACGGCTAAGTGGCTGAAAGCCCTGACGGCTTATTCTAAGATGGATAAGCTGGCGGTGGATTATTTTGATACGGAAACGGCGGAGCTTAAGAATACGGAGATGTATATGGAGGGCTTTAAGGCAAAGCTGGAAAAGGATACTTCCTATAAGGGGTTATGGACGGTGTCCTTTGCGCTCAGGGAGTTTTAAGGAGGTGGTTTCGGATGTATCCGGTTTCTAATGCTTTTTTAGAGGCAGTACAATCGAATAGCAGACGTTACTACTGGACTGGAAGAATCGTAACAAATACCGGGGATGTGGTGGAATTTACCCAGAAGGATATCTTGAAGGGAAGCGGTTATATTTCTTCCCAGTGCTGCGGTAGTACGGAGATAGAGCTTGGTACGGTGTATGCTGCGGAGATGGGGATTACATTACTTACGGATATTGACCGGTATACTATGGAAGGGGCTACTATTGAGTTATTCTATCATCTGCTTCTGGCGGACGGAACATATGAGGGAGTTCCTATGGGTATCTTTGAAGTAAGCGAGGCGAACCGTAGCGTAAAGTGTCTGGAAATTAAGGCATACGATTATATGCTACGGTTTGAAAAGGACTTCGGAGGTTTTGAGACAGCGGGTAATGCTTATCAGATCATTGCTTTTTGTTGCGAGGCCTGTGGTGTAGAGCTTGCACATACGCAGGAAGAGATAGAGGGAATGGCAAACGGCTCCACGCTTCTTTCCATCTATACGGAGAATGATATAGAAACTTACCGGGATGTGCTGTTCTATATAGGGCAGGTATTGGGCGGTTTCTTTGTGATGAATCGTGAGGGGAAGCTGGAGCTTCGGAAATATGGTAGTGATCCGGTCATGGAGATTACAGGAAAGCGGCGGTTTCGCAGCAGCTTTTCTGATTTCATTACACGGTATACGGCGATCAGTTCTACCAACCTGCGGACGCAGAAAGCGGAGTATTATGGGTTGGAGGCGGACGATGGGCTTACTATGAATCTGGGTTCCAACCCGTTTTTACAATTTGGTCTGGAAGAGACCAGAACGCAGTTGTGCGAGAATATCCTCGCGGACATTTCTGTGATAAACTATGTGCCTTTTGATTCCGAGACAATAGGCAATCCGGCTTTGGACTTGGGGGATATCCTTAGGTTCAGTGGAGGGCAGGCGGATGCGGAAAAGATTACCTGCATTACTTCCTGTCAGTGTAAGCTTGGCGGAAAGCAGACGCTGAAATGTGTGGGAAAGAACCCGAGGCTTTCTCAGGCGAAAAGTAAGAATGATAAGAATATCGCCGGATTGCTGAACCAGATAGAATATGGAAAGATTGGTTTCTTTTCTTTTACCAACGCCAAGGACTTTGAAGTGTCGGAAACAGAAGTAAAGGTAATTAGCATTGATTTTGTTGCCGGGGAGATAACGCAGGCAGAGTTTATCGGGCTGGTGATTCTGGAAGTATCCGCCGATGCAGTGACAAGGGAAGCAGCGGCCAGCGGTACGATTACTATTCCCGTGCCGGATAGCAGTGCAGAGAGTGGAACGGTAGAGATATCTGTGGAAGCGAACCTTCCGGTCAGTTGGCAGGAGGATGGCCGGGCAGTAATTCGGGCAAGGTACACTTTGAATGATACAGAGATTGAGTTGTTCTATCCTACAGAAACTTACGGTAGTGGGAAGCATACGTTTCCGCTGTATTATCCGGTGAGCAATGTGTTGCCGAATCTGCTGAATAACTTTTCTGTGTACTTTTCTGTATCCGGCGGTACGGCATTGATTGAGGCTGGCGGCTGCATTGCTACGATCAGTGGTCAGGGCATGGCGGCAGAGGCTGAGGCGGAATGGGATGGCAATATTGTGATTGAGGATACTTTTACGAAATGGCGGCTTACTGAGGCTGTGGGGCTGAAAGTCTTTTCGGATATGGTATCTGTGGAGCAGGCGGTTCCGGAGCCGGTGGGTATAGCGGAAACGGTACAGAAGTTCCGCATGGCTGGGTATCCGCTGGTGATTGAATAGGAGGCAGAGATGAAATTAAAGGGAAAGACAACAATAGAGCTTACGGATGTGAATACCGGGGAAGTGACAACGGTTGAGCATGAAAATATGATGACGAATGCGTTAAATATTTTCTTCAATCATAATCCTATGGGAATGTTCAACAGTATGTCGAATAGTCGGACGTTAAGGTATTTTAATAAGTATTTTGTACCGATCTGTCCGAATCTCTTAGGCGGGATTCTGCTTTTTTCTGAGGCGCTGGAGGAAAATGGGGATAAGTTACTGATAGGAAGCAGCGAGCTTCCTATGGGGTATGCGTCCAACAATACAAATCCTTATGATGATAGTAAGCGTGGCAGCATGAATCTGAATGAGAGCATGGCGATTGATAATGGATATAAGTTCGTATGGGATTTTGCGACCAGTCAGGCGAATGGTACGATTGCGGCATTAGCCCTTACTAACTACTTGGGAGGGGCAGCGGTCTATGGAAATACTTATGATGATACGTCACCATTCTTTTTGATGAAGCAGGACGATATCTCAGGACATGCTTCGGAGATCAGGATACTGTGTATGCTGGAGGTGGAGATGGATGTAGAAAA
>JAFUKS010000277.1 GCA_017473445.1 Lachnospiraceae bacterium | reverse complement strand
GGTCGAGGGCGGGACTTTCCGCCCTCGACCCGGAGGGTGCTTATTTTATTTACATACTCTATATGAAAATGTTTAATCAGTTCTTTTTATTTTTAAAATAATTCAAAATCCATTTACCGGATTCATTCAAATCTCCGTCGCCCCATTGGGACAGCTTGTCACTGTCAGGGAGTATAATACAGCAAGCTTCGTTACGATTACCCAGTGCCCAGCACATAAAGCTCAGGTTGTTTTCTTCAATCATATCCAGCCATTTCTGGGCAGAATCAAAATCATTCCAGCCATTACCGGAAGCATCACACATACCAAATTCGCTGACGAATACGGGCAGGCCCTTGTCGATGCACTGCTGTGCACGGTTACGTAGGTCGTCCTTGTGGGTGCCTGCATAGAAATGCAGGGAGTACAGCAGGTTATCAAAGCCCACAGGTTCAGCCAAAGGACATTCCAGATCCTGACTCCAGGTGGGAGTACCTACGATTACTACTGCATCGGGGTCATTAGCGCGGATCACGGGAATCACTTCCTCTGCATAGGTCTTTACACTGTTCCAGTCCGTATTGTTGGGTTCGTTACAAATCTCGTAAAGCACATTGTCTTGATTTTTGAAGGTCTCGGACATTTCACCCAAGAATTTCTTTGCCTCTTCCTTATGATTCTGAGGATTGTTGTCAGAAAGGATATGCCAGTCGATAATCACATACATGCCCAGTTCGGTGGCGTAGTTTACGCCATCCATTACCAGCTGTTTCAAGAAAGCCTTGTCGCCGCCGGTGCAATAGCCTGCATCCTCTGCTGTATACATAGCCAGACGGATACAGTTGGTGCCGCATTCCTCCTTCAGATATTGGAATGTCTCTTTACATACATACTGGGGATACCAGCCGATGCCATGGGTGGACATACCGTAGAGCTGGAAATCTGCTCCGTGGACGTCCTTTAATTTGCCGTCTGCCACATGCAGAGCACCGTGGAGACCAAAGGGAGTTGTGTCAGTCATAATAGGTTCCTCCTGTTTTGCTTCGGTGGATTCCGAAGGTAATATTTCATCGCTGCTTTCCTCAGAGGCAGTCATGCTTTCCTGAGGCGTTTCCGTTTCAAGAGCAGCGGTGGATTCGGTAGAATTGGGAATATCTGTAGTGTCGGTTTCATCGGTAATAGGTGTCGTATGCATGGCCACATCCTCCGGTATGACCAGGGGAGCACAGGAGGTACACAGAAGTATTACCATGCAGCCTATCAGAACCAGCCGTTTGCTTTTTTTTTGCATAAAAGCTTTCATCTTTTGTGTTCCTTAAACGTTTACTTTCCTCTATCATACCCCAGAGAAAGGTAACATGCAAGAATTGCTTTCGGAAATTCCTTATGATAGTATGGTTTTGTAGGCAGATGCTTACAATCAATGAAAATCGGAGAAAAAATATGATACCGGAATTATTTGTAAATAGAATGCAGGAAATGTTAGGAGCGGATTATGAGGCCTTTTCGGCAGGCTTTGGAGAGAGCCGCTATCATGCACTGCGATTGAACGGATTAAAGAAAAATAAAATGGGACAGACTGCAACGCAGCTGGGCAAAACGGGGCAGATACCCTTTGAACTAAAACCTGTGCCCTGGGCAGAGGATGGCTATTATTATGAGGCAGATGTAGCTCCGGGCAAGCATCCCTATCATGAAGCAGGGGTATATTATATCCAGGAGCCCAGCGCAATGGCACCGGTCCCCTATCTGCAGGTACAGCCCGGGGAACGGGTATTGGATTTGTGTGCTGCTCCCGGAGGGAAAAGTACTCAGATTGCGGCGGCCTTGGAGGGAAAAGGATTACTTATTGCCAATGAAATCCATCCTGCCAGAGCCAAAATCCTTTCTGAGAATGTGGAGCGAATGGGCATTCGGAATGCCTGCGTGACCAATGAGACCCCGGAGAGGCTGGCGACCCATTTCCCTGTATATTTTGACAAGATTTTGGTAGATGCGCCCTGCTCAGGAGAGGGTATGTTCCGTAAAAATGAAAATGCCGGTGAGGAGTGGAGTCCTGAAAATGTACAGTTATGTGGGGAGCGTCAGGACGAGATTTTAGACCAGGCAGCAGCTATGCTCCGCCCGGGGGGCAGATTGGTGTATTCCACCTGCACCTTTGGCCCGGTGGAAAATGAAGGCAGTATTGCACGGTTCCTTTGCCGGCATCCGGAATTTCGACTGGAGCAGATGGATAAATCAGCCTTTGGTGAAGCGGGTGCTACCGGAGCCATGGATGGAAAAGCCTCTTATTTGCAGTACACCGGAGAGGAAGCCCGGGAGATGGATGTGGCAGATTGGCAGCAGCTGTCGGGAACGTTGCGTATCTGGCCCCATCTGGTAAAGGGAGAGGGGCATTTTGCTGCGGTATTAGTAAAGGAAGGGCAGGTGCCGGAGGGTTATGCAGCCGGTGCATTATATGGAGAAGAAAAGGGTGTAAGTCCCAAGGAACTGGGAGAATACCCGGCCTTTGCAACGGAGAATCTGAAAGGAACCCTATCCGGCAAATATATGAAATTCGGTGACAATATTTATCTGGTGCCGGAGGAGCTGCCTTCCCTGAAAGGGCTGAAGGTACTTCGTCCCGGTCTTCAGCTGGGTACCTGCAAGAAAAATCGTTTTGAGCCCTCCCATGGACTGGCACTGGCGTTATCACCTAACGAGGTGAAGCATGTATGGGATTTATCTTCCACAGACAGTACCTGCCGGGCTTATCTGAACGGCCAGACCTTCCCCTGCGAAGGAGAAAAGGGCTGGTACTTGATTTGTGTGGATGGATTTTCCATGGGCTGGGGCAAGCTGGCAGGTGGCCTGATGAAGAATCATTATCCCAAAGGATTGCGGATACAGTGCTGAATATGGGACTCTGATCAGAGTAAAAGGTATCTCATCAGAGGGATGTAATTATCAGAGATATGGAAAAGAGAGGGAATATGAGAACGAAAATCATATACGAGGACGCGGATATCCTGGTGGCATGGAAAACGGCAGGATTGGCCACCCAGACAGCCCGGGTGGGGCAGCAGGATATGGTCAGTGAGCTAAAAAACCATCTGGCAAGGGGCAGCAAGGGTGCACCTTATCTGGCGGTGATTCATAGATTAGACCAGCCGGTGGAAGGGCTATTGGTGTTTGGTAAGAATAAAAAAGCAGCGGCAATTCTTTCAGCCCAGCTGGAGAAGGGAAGCCTTCATAAGGGATATGAGGCAGTGCTTTGTGGGAAACCCGTAGCGGAATCCGGGACCTTAGTGGATTATCTGTATAAGGATGGCAATAGTCATGCAGTAGTGGTCACCGGACAGCAGGAACGTTACCCGGAGGCCAAAGAGGCGGTGCTCCATTATCAGGTGCTGGGAAATGTGGAGCAACCGGAGTACTTAACCCGTATGGCAGTGCAGATTGAGACCGGACGCTTTCATCAGATACGTGCTCAGATGGCTCATGCGAAAATGCCTCTTTTGGGAGACAATAAATATGGTACCATGGAGTCGCTGGCACTGTCCGGAGCCTTGGGAGTCCGCCAGGTGGCTTTGTGTGCCAATCAGTTGGCATTTTGTCATCCCACTACCGGCAAGGAACTGTTATTTTCCGGTGAGCCGGAAAACAGGGCCTTTGCATTATTTCATTAAAGAATAGAAAAGAAAGAATTCGCAGATACTGATACCGAGAGATTTTTCGGGAGCGGTATCAGCATGGAAAAGATAAAGAACAACAGGGTCGTATTATTACTTATATTGACAGTAGGAGTCTATTTGTTTTTACAATATTTGACGCCTCTGATTGCACCGGCATTGGTGGCTATGCTTTTTGTGACCATCTTTGGACCGGGACTGCAACGTTTACAAAAAAAGCTCCACATTCACCGGCAGGTGGGTGCGGTGCTGTTTTTGCTTTTTGGAGGAATCATAGTAATCTTTCTTCTGTGGATACTGGGTTCCTTTATATTGCATAATCTGCCCCAATGGATGGCTCATTTGGACCGCTTGCAGGCACAAATGTGGGAACTGGTGGATGGTCTGTGTGATTGGATGAACCACGTCATGGGGATGGAGGCAAATCATTTTCAAAGGGGATTGCAGGAATGGCTACAATCGGGAACGGATATTTTCCGTGAGACGGATGTCAGTACCATGCTGGATTATTCCTGGTCATCGGTAAAATGGCTGGGACGGGTAGGAACCTTTGTACTGATTTTCATTGTGTCATCCGTTTTATTGGCCAAGGACTACGATGAATTTATGAATAAATTGCTGGAAAAAGAAGAGTGTCATGTGTTACTGGAGGTGATTTGCGGTGTAATCCGGTATATTGCGGTATACGTAAAGGCGCAGATGATACTGATTGTGGTCAATGCTTCCGTATGCAGTATTATGCTGGCTATCACCGGCATTCCCAGCGGTATTTTGTGGGGACTCTTGGCCGGGGTGCTGGATGTATTTCCCTTTATCGGCACCGGCATTGTGCTGATTCCTTTGGCAATTCTGCAGCTCATTGGCGGACACTATGTATCGGCGGTGGTATGTGTTCTTTTGTCCTTTGCCTGTGTGGCAATCCGTGATGTGCTGGAGCCACGGCTTATCGGAAAAAGGGCAGGAATACGCCCCATAGCCGTACTATTATCCCTGTATGTGGGGATCCAACTGTTCGGACTATGGGGCATTATTAAGGGACCTCTGGGCCTGGTAATCATTCGGGAAAGCTATGAAGGAATTACCAAGCGTCTAAAAAATAACTGAAGAGCATGATATAAGTGCAGCTGCCAGGCTTTCATATCGTGAACGCCACCGGGAATCACAAAGAAATCATAATTTTGACCCCTTGTTAATTGAGGACAGAGCTTTTCTGCCTGCTCCATGATTTCAATATGTTCTGCATAAGCAATATCTGCATCACCATTACAGCAAAACAGATAGTCCAGTGCCAGATTTTGTTTTTGCATTTTGTTTAAGGTATCCTGAATCCGTTGTACCTCCAGAGGACGAACTCCCTTGGGGCCACAACAGCCGGAGAAGGGACCATACCAGGAGAATAAATCAAAATTATTATAAAATCCTGCCCGGTAAGTAGTCATGGAGCCCAAGGAGAGACCGGCAATAGCTCTGTGTCTACGGGTGCGGATGAGATTTTCCTCAGAGACATCGCCCCCTGCATAGGTGGAGAATTCCTTTTCCACCGCGGGAATCAGGTCTTTACGCAGTTCCAGATGGAAGTGTTCGGTGATAGATTCTGCGTTTTGGTCCGCATCTGTACCGGTATAATAGGTAGGAGTCACGATGATACAGGGCTCGCAAAGCCCATGTGCAATCATATTATCCAGGATGGTAGCAGTATCCGGAAACGTCTTCAGCCACCAATCCTCATTGACACCGCCTCCGTGGAGCAGGTAAAGGATATTGTACTGTTTCTCCGGAGTATAACCATAGGGCAGATACACCCAGGCGCCCTTGTGAAGGGCTTGGTTTTTTTCGTCATAGGTACAGGATTCATATGTAAAACGTTTTACTCTGCCCTTTTGCACCACGTCCTGTAGCATGGCAGAGGGCATCTTATATACATAATTCATGGATGTTGCTCCTTTTCTTTACTTGTATTCTATTGTATTTTGAGACCGGGGGGATGTCAAGGGAAGTGTGACGTGATTCGAACACGCGGTCTCCGCACCGCTTCGGTCGGTCCAGAGCCGAGGTCCCCCGGACTTCGTGGACCTTCTGCGCCCGAACGAGTGTGTTCGTTTTGCTAGAGATTAGGAGTACAAAGCATATCAGAGGATTAAAAAAGTAGCCCCTACTTACGTAGAAGCTACTTTTTTAATCGGCGCGACGTGATTCGAACACGCGACCTCTGCGTCCCGAACGCAGCGCTCTACCAAGCTGAGCCACGCGCCGATGTTCAACATTAAAATAATAATGAAAAAGACTGGGATTGTCAAGAATAAAAAAGTAATCCACGTTTAACAAATCTATCAGATTATGAATAATGAAATTATCGGCTTGCATATATAGAAACTATCGGATTGAAAAAACAAAATCTATCGGATTGGAGTTGCATAATTTATCGGATTGGTGCATAATATAAGAGAAAAAAGTGGAAAGCTATGGGAAAGGAAGAAAACAGTATGGATAAAAAAGAGTATAAGCCTCGTATTATAGATAATCGGCTGAAGGAATATCTGGCGACATTTGGCGCAGTATGTGTAGAAGGTCCCAAATGGTGTGGTAAGACTTGGACATCTTCTTTTCATAGCAATAGCGAAATATTCATAGGCGATCCAGCCGGTAATTTTCAAAATAGAAATCTGGCACAAATGTCTCCGGCTTTGGTTCTAGAGGGCGCTATACCCAGATTGGTGGATGAGTGGCAGGAGGTTCCTCCTATTTGGGATGCAGTGAGATATAAGGTAGATCAGTCTGCAGGAAAAGGACAGTTTATTTTAACCGGTTCAGCTACTCCAAATCATAAGGGTATTTTGCATAGTGGAGCAGGGCGTATAGGGAAGCTACGAATGCGTCCTATGTCCTTGTATGAATCAGAGGATTCGACCGGAGTGGTTTCGCTGAAAAAACTTTGTAAAGGAGAACTACAACCTGTAATGACAGGCGAGGTAGACCTGAAAAGGTTGATTTATGTGATTCTCAGAGGTGGATGGCCGGGCAACTTGGGAGTATCAGAGTCAAATGCGACATTGCTACCGGATGCTTATTTGACAGCAGTAATTGATGATGATGTGTATCGGATGGACGGCATAAAGCGCGATACGCATAAAATGAAACTGCTACTGCGATCTTTGGCCCGAAATGAGAGCACCACTGTTACAAATAAAACGCTTAAAAATGACGTTAAAGCGATAGATGATGAAGATATGGATGTGGAGACAGTAGCGGCATATTTAGATATTTTTAATAGATTGTTTATTACGGATAATCAACTTCCGTTTGCACCGGCAATTCGGTCTACTGTTCGTATTAAGCAGGCTGAAAAGAGACATTTTTCTGACCCGTCTCTGGCAGCTGCGTTGTTAAAGGCTACACCGGAGAAATTACTGGGAGATTTGGAGACTTTAGGTTTTCTGTTTGAGGCTTTGTGTGAAAGGGATTTGAAAATCTATGCGGAGTCTTTTGGAGCAGGGGTATATCACTATCAGGATTATAATAATCGTGAATTGGATGCCGTGGTGGAATTAAAAGATGGTACATGGTGTGCATTTGAGATAAAAATGGGTGCTAACCAGATAGAGGGGGCAGCAGAAAAACTATTAAAGATAAGGAAAGAGATAGAAGAAAACGGAGGTAATCCTCCTGCTGTGCTATGTGTAATTTGTGGTTTGAGCAATGCAGCATATCAACGAGAGGATGGGGTGTTCGTAGTGCCGATTACGGCCTTAAGAGAGTAATTAAAGGAATCTAATAACCAACAAAATAGTTGACAATCTCAATGGATATGTTATACTTCCAGTTGCAAATGAGTTGCATTTGCAACTGAATTTTTATTTGGCGAAGCCCGATGGCTTTGGGTGCTTGGCCATAGAAAGAAGAGGATAGATATGTTAGAATTTATCATAGAGATTGTAGAACATTCCTTATTTGATACCTTGAAGCTGATACCCTTTCTGTTCCTGACCTATCTGGTGATGGAATATCTGGAGCACAAGGCAGGGGACCATACAGAGGAGCTGGTGAAAAAGGCAGGTAAGTTTGGTCCGGTCATTGGTGCTTTGGTAGGAATTGTGCCCCAGTGTGGTTTTTCTGCAGCAGCAGCCAATTTATACGCGGGTCGTGTGATTTCTCTGGGTACTTTGATGGCGATTTTCTTAAGCACTTCAGATGAGATGATTCCCATTCTTATGGCCAGTCCCGGAGCAGTTGGAATTATTGGAGCGGTGCTTATTATCAAGGTGCTTATTGCTATTGTGGCAGGCTTTGTAATGGATGCCCTGATGAAGGACAAGGAAGAAGAGCATCATCATATTCATGA
The DNA here is from genome assembly GCA_017473445.1 of Lachnospiraceae bacterium. GTDB lineage: Bacteria > Bacillota > Clostridia > Lachnospirales > Lachnospiraceae > Acetatifactor. The sequence goes on along the minus strand of JAFUKS010000277.1, from coordinate 9,294 downwards.
GATTTGTGAGCATGAGCATTGTAATTGCGAGGAAGGTATTTTTCGTTCCGCTTTAAAGCATACCCTGCACATCTCCTTTTTCATTTTCCTGATTACCCTGGTGCTCACCGGAGTGATTCATGGAGTGGGTGAGGAAGCATTGGCCGGTCTGGTATTGAACCGTCCTATATTGGGTCCTGTGCTGGCAGGTATTGTGGGACTGATTCCCAACTGTGCCGCGTCGGTGGTGATTACCCGGTTGTATGTAGAGGGTGCCATTGGTATGGGTTCCATGATTGCAGGTTTGCTCACCGGTGCCGGAGTAGGCTTGATGGTATTGTTCAGAGTCAATGAGGACAAGAAAGAGAACCTGAAAATTCTGAGCCTGTTATACGCCATTGGTGTAGTGTCAGGTATTGTGTTGGAACTGATTTTTTAAGCTGTGGAGGTAGAGATGTCACATTGTAGCGGACATGAGCATGACAAACAGCATACCGGATATCCGGAAGGCATTAAATGGACCAGACAACGTAAGCGTGTCTATGAAGTGCTGAAGGAGCAGCAGGAGCCTTTGACGCCGGTACAGATTTATCAGCTGGTGGAAAATGATAACGAAGAGATTTATGCGCTTTCCACTATCTACCGGATTTTGGCCACCTTTGAGGAAAAAGGTCTGGTGACCAAGTCCAGCTTTATGGATGATGGTCAGGTGGTTTATGAGCTGAACCGGGGGGAGCATACCCATTATGCGGTATGCCTGGAGTGTCACAAGCGTATCCCGCTGGAGAACTGTCCCTTTGCCCATCTCCATATGGAAGGAGAGGCGGGGGATTTTCAAATCACCGGACACAAGCTTGAATTATATGGATATTGCAAGGATTGTAAAGAAGAAAAAGTATAAATAAGGGAGCCCCGAAGCTGATGTAGCCTCGGGGCTTTAATAATCATATCGTATGCAAATCAACAGATACCGGAAATCTATTCTACCAGCTCTGCAATAAAGCTCCCCAGATAAAATCTGGTCATTTCATTGGGATGACATCCGTCGCTGAGGTAAAGCTGCCAGTTTTCATCCGTAATAGGCAGTAAATGGTACACATCCAATACATTCACGTTCATATCCCGGGCTACCATGGGGACAGCGTTTACATAATCAATCAGCTGGCCACCCCGGTGGCTGTTAATCTCCTTACCATTATCAAAAAAGGTAGTGAAATTGGAGGTGTTCAACAAAATCTCTGCTCCGGGAAAATGTGTCTGCAAATCCCTGATAGCAGTACGGAGAGCACCGCTGTAGGAAGTAATATCATAGCTATCTGCAGTCTCCACAGGAACCCCTGTGAAATAGTCATTGAGTCCGTGATTGATGACAAACATTAGATTGGGAGCGATGGTTTCCCGTTCCAAGAAGGCATTTACACCCTTGTATACCTGCTCTTCCACGGGCAACGGGGAAGCATCGCCGGCAGTAATGCAATTCACCACATCCGGTAAAGCGATGGGAGTATGCTCATTTCGGGCGGCACCCCGGCCTCCATAACCACAATTGTAAACATTGGCTCCGGTAAGTCCCCGGACCACTCCGGGCACAGATGAGGAATCTGTGAAATTACCGATAATGCTGTCTCCAAGAAAGACAATGTCCCAATTGGATGCGTCAGGATACTGAATGGGGGCTTCTTTGTAGGAGTAAATCAAATCACTCATGGTAGTAAAGGTAGCATCCAACTGTTCCGTGCTAAGCATAAAACCGTGAGAGTCATCCGTATTCAGCATGAGCGTGCGGGAAATTTCTTTATTGGTATGGAAGGTGCCCGCGTAATTGGCAGGATTACAAATCAGCCACTCAGTGCCGGAGAATAAATATACCCGGGCGTTTTCATAACTGAGCATGGAAGAGGCCAAATCATAGTAGCAGGCAATCATATCCTCACATTCCATATCCTCCATATGGGTCCAATAACTCATCTGAGGGTAGGACAGAATGATTTCAAAGCTTGTCTCGGGATAAGTCTCCAGTATGTCACCCAAAATCTCCGGGGACAGCTTGTCCGGTTGCACGCCCAAATAAGCGGTATGAATTTCATTACCTGAGGAAAAGGCTGCCTGCAAATGTCTGCGGAGTATTTTTTCGGTGACCATGCACATATCATTTTTCACCATGGTCATACCCCGGAAACGACTGTAATCCTCCTCCTGATATTCTGTTACCGGGAAGGTGGACAAAAAGATGGTATCGTAGGTCTCCCTTTGTAAGCGTTGCAAGCCCTGAAAGGATGGCGTATGTAATACTTTTTCCGTAGGTCGTAAACACCACCAAAATGCCCCGGATAAAATAAGAATTCCGGCTAATAATATAAGTAATCTCGTTTTATTTTTCATGTCAATTTCCTATAGAATAATAGTTACAGGATGATTATACCTTGTTTGTTATCAGCAGGCAATAGGAACAAAATAGCATATAAAATACAAAAAATTAAAAAAATTTAAAAAAAGGGGTTGCATTTTAAAAATTAATGTGGTATATTCAATCTTGCGTTGCGGAAGACAACTTCCCAAAGCCAAATAAATGGACCGCTAGCTCAGTTGGTAGAGCACCTGACTCTTAATCAGGGTGTCCAGGGTTCGAGCCCCTGGCGGTCCACTCTAAGCACTGTTTTTGCGGATTTAAGCCGTGGGGACGGTGTTTTTTTTGTGCGTTGGCATGAGCCGTGCTGGACAGTGGCTAAAGTGCACGGCGGATGCTTGCATACGTAAGGGCACCTTTAGACAGTGGACAATAGGGCGAAGCCCGCGACAACGAGATGAAGCGTAGCGGAATCGAGGTGTCAGCATGGCTCATTGCAACTGTGTGTCCTACTTCTAATGGAAGTAAAATGCGATAACATGAAAAATTATTGACAAACAATAATTTATGTGATAGTCTAACCCAAGAATTATTGTAAAACAATAATTTGCGGAGGTGAGTATGAAAAAATTAGTATATTTTGGAGTGTTATTAGCAGAAGCAGTGATGTGTGTTGTTCTATGTGCGCTTGGAAATGTGGAAGGAGAGAGTATTGCCCATATGATGGCCTTTCCTTTTGCACCCATAGGGAATGGATTGAGGGCCTTGTCACTGTCGGGAAGTGTGGGAAATGCAGTGGCCATCCTTCTATATGTAGGAATCAGTTTGCTTCCGGCAGGCGTATTGTTAGTCCATGTGAGAAAAAAGAATCTGCAATGGGAGGATTTGTTATTAGTGGTATTGATTCCGCTTTTATTTGCAGTTTTGTATGAGATGATTAATCCCGGTACCTTGCCATTGAGTCCTATGGAATTGGGGATGATGGGAGGCGATATCCGGAAAGCCATGCTGAGCTGTGTGGTGTATTCTGTACTGGTAGGTTATCTGGTGTTAAGGGCATTGCGATTGTTTTTTCGTGCTGAAAAGCAAAAGCTGCAAAGCTATGTTTTTTTGTTGTTAGGAGTGCTGAATGTAATCTTTGTCTACCTGGTATTTGGAGGCTGTCTGCAGAATTTTTTACAGGCAGTGGAAAGTACAAAGGCTGCCAATCAGGGGACAGAAGATGGCCTGACCCTTACGTATGTATTTCTATTTCTGCAGATGCTGGTGGATGTCCTACCCTATGTGCTGGATATTTTGATCGTTTTTGCCTGTCAGCATATGCTTCGAGAGCTTCAAAAGGATGCATATTCCGAAGAAACTCTGGAAGCTGCAGAAAAGCTGACAAAGGTTTGCGGCATATCCCTGAAGGTAACCGTGCTCAGCATAGTGGTGTTTAATCTGCTACAGCTTCTGTGCGGAAAGCATTTACGAATATTAAACGGATTTGTGAATATTCCGGTGTTGTCTATTGTGTTGGTACTGACAGTTCTTTTAGTGGCAAAGCTGGTAACAGAGAGCAAAGGATTAAAGGACGATAACGATATGTTTATCTAAGGAGGAGTTATGGCCATAAGGGTTCATTTAGAGAAAGTACTGAAGGAACGGGGCATGACATCCAAGGAGCTTTGTGCGCTGGTGGGAATTACAGAAGCCAATCTTTCCATATTGCGCAGCGGAAAAGCGAAGGGTGTCCGTTTCGGAACCATTAATAAGATCTGTTATTACTTGCAATGCGATGTGGGGGATATTCTGCACTTTAATGGAGTGCTTGAGGAGGATGAAGAAGATGAATAAGCGGATAAGGGTGTTATTATGTGCGATAATGAGTGCAAGCTTGCTTACCGGCTGTCAGTTGGCAAAGGAAGAAGCAGAGCTTCCGCAGGAGAAGGATAAACTAATCGGTGTATATGTGACCACAGAGTATGTGGATACCTTTGATTTTGAACGATACATGGAGGAAAACATAGGGGATATTATGAATGGCGAAGAGGTGGTCATAGAAGATGATGAGCAGAACGCCTATCAGAATAGAATCTATGCTACTATAGTAGAAGATGTATCCACAGATGAGGTCAGTGGGGAGACAATTATCCATCAGAGTTATAAATTTGAGGAGCTGAAAGGGATGGGCTATTATGCACCCGTTATGTACGAAGAGGAAGCGCGTAATGCTTATGTAGCCATTGAGTCGGATGCAGGAATTTGTGATGCCGAAAGCCATATTACAGGAACGGATGCAGGGGATATGGTGGAATTGAAAGGAACTATTTATCTTTGTCCCAATGAGGAAGATGGGGTAGAAATCTATTATAATCCGGTATATCAGTGTGCGGATGGAAGGGTGTATTTAGTATCCGGTAGCGGTATGAGTTTTTCCGTTGGTGGCGAAGGTGTATCCATGTCCCATAAGGTAGAAGACAAAGTGACTGTTAATGAAGATGGGGAAGAAAAAACCTATGTAAATTCTGTGGAAATCAAAGTAGAGACTACATATGAGCCTACGAAGATTCAAGATTTGCATATGGATGCTTCCGGTAATAAATTGGGCTGTCAGGAATATAAACCCGGAAAGCTTCCGGAAGAAATCACGCCTCTTGCGGATACGGAGTATTTAATCATTGAGACCTACAAGACAGATGCCACAGGAGAGAGTATTGTTACCCGAAAGATGGTGGGCAGGGAGGAAACGTTCATTCAAACCCTGTATGTAGGGGAAAAGAATGTTTGCCTTCAGGATTTGACGGATATTAAGTTGGAGTAATTTATGTAGATCTGAAAGTTTCCAATGTTCGATAAATTGGAATTTGTCTAATTGTTCGACATATTGGAAGTTGCAGAATCGACAATAGTAATTTCCCGACTGAATATAAGAATCAATAGATTTCGTCTGGCATAAAAATTGGTTCCTGCCCGACTGCTGTGTATATTTTTCTGTCCCCGTCGGGTAACTATTAAGGCTTATGTCCGACCAGAACCACTAAATATATATATTAGTCGGGTTAGTGTAAGCGAGTTAGCCCGACTAAGCAAGCAATATACATGAATTAGTTGGGGCGGCTGACTGTAAAGTGCCCGACCGGATGGAAGAAATATTAAAAACGGTGGGGTATTCCTTATGTTGGTTGCCCGACTAATCTAAAGGAAAATATGATTCGGTCGGGAAATAAGCATCTACAACTTTAAGATTTTCCTTCTTTATTTCGCCATGCTTCATTCGGAATTTACGCTACGAGCTTCTTCCGCATATACAGTGTCGTCCTATACATCTGCCCCCATTATTTCTTTAACACCTGTTTTGAGAAATATTGTGCTGCAACGGCATATTCTGTATCATCTTCTATGTATATAACAATAGGATTATTTTCTTCGTCTTCTTCCACCTCATAAAGCATATAGCTTTGGGAAAAATCCAACTGTTTTTCTCCCATAAGGGGAAGTAGTGCAAAATAATTTTTGTTGTTCACCTCAAAATAGGAATAAACGCCGCAATCCATACTTGTGCCATCTTCAAACGGAAGTGTCACAATAATATCCTCTAATTTTTTTCCTTTAAAATCCATAGTCGGCCCTCCCAAAGGTATCTTTCTATTTTCCAATGACGATTTCTTTTTCGCCGCCCGATTCATTTTTATTTTTTTTTATTGTACCCCGATTACGATTATTCGTCAAATACGGTAGATGGTGCTGCAAGTCGCACCTAATACGCTCGGAATAATAAAATGCCCACTACCTTGGGGAGGTAGTGGGATTTGTGTTGTGATTGTTCAAAAATGCTAAAGGTATAGATAGCTAAATATACCGCTCTGTTAACACCCGAAATTCCGGTCTGGTAATATAAGAAGCATAGGTGATTTTTTCATCAAAGTTTAGTATCTTTTCAAAGCGATAACGCAGTACGGGAGAAGTAATGTAATCCAATACCTTTTCTTTGGGCACCCAGAGAACCTCACTGGATTCCTCAGATGTACGACATTCACCACTTTCATACTCACATATGAAATCAAACATCACCTTTGTAGGAACAGTGGTGACGCCATCATAGTATGTATATTTCCCTACATTTGAATACACGGCGCAAAGACATTTTACTTTTGCCTTAATTCCACTTTCCTCCATAATTTCCCGTAAAACACCTGCTTCCAAATCTTCGCCCTCTTCCACTTGGCCACCGGTGGCATCATACCCGCGGTTTAGGGTTTTAATAATCAGAATATTACCTTCTTTGTCAAAAACGTAGCCTGCTGCGGCAACAATATGTGTTGGAAAAGCCATAATATTTACCTCCTTATTTATTTAATATTTATATATCCAATTCGTCTATAATTTTTTCAAACATCAGCTTTTGCACAAAATCTCCGGGGTGGAGACCATCCCCGACACCATCAGAATTGAATATTATATCATCAATTTTTTGATTGTGGTCGCGGAGGTAATTCAAAATGTGTTGATAGGTATCAATTAATCGTACGGACCTGCTTTTGGCTACTTTTTTTAGAATCTCCACAACCTCGTCCGTATGGTATAATCGATTTTCATAATACTCGTTACTATGTACCGAGGGGTTGGGAGTAAGTACTATAGCTGTTTTTCCGTAGGAAATAAGTTCATCAAGAATTCTTTCGCTATTTTCCTTCAGTTCGTTCATTCCATCTTTTCTTTTCCTGTCATTTAAACCCATAAGAATAAAAACAATATCATCCTCCTCCGAAATCATTTCATCCAAATGGTTCCGAATCTGATAGGAATATGCTCCTCCACAGCCATTATTCAAAATGGTCAACGTATCATTTTGTTTTTTAAGGTATGTCTCAAGCAATCCCCACCAGCTGTTTGGAGCAACACGTCTAAAAAAAGGTTTGGTATCTTCAAAAATTAATTGTTCTGTTTTGTAACTGCCGGTACTTCCTCCACCGGCAGCGATGCTATCTCCAATAATATTTATTTTGACATTTTTTTTTTGTAACAATTTTTGTAGATTCATATTCTTACGCCTCTAATACACCGGTACAAAATACTTTTCTGGGTTTAGTAATCCCAGCCCCTTGCGAAATGCAAGGATTGCCCGGACACATTCCTCGATGCAAATCTCAATGCAGTCCATAGTGATGTCGTAAACGTAAATTTGCAGATTCTCCTTTTGGGCAGGAAGCTCCAAAAAGAAATCCTTGAACAAACCGTCAAATACCTCGTCATACAGTTCCGGATGCAGACCTATAAAGTCGATATTCCGGTCCTCCTCCAACTCATACCTTAAGTCAAATTCTTTTCGTAAAATATAATTTAACCGATGGAAATCCCGGTACCCTTCTTGATATTTGGCATGTCGTCTTTCTTTATTTTTCTCCTTTGAGCGGATTTGCTTTTGCATGACCTTATGAAACCAAATGGCATCTGTGATGAGATGACATAGGATACCCAGGTACAAATCGTCCTCTTTCAGCTGTTCCCGGTATTGGTCCACGAACCGTAGCCAGTTGCCCCCTTTTTTATCTCCATGGATTTCAAAGTAGTGGGCTTGTTCCTTGGAGCCATCCGTATGTAGTGACATATCAGGACAAAGGGAACCGATGATAAACCGGTTTCTGTTTGCAATTGGTACCTGTTCTGTCACCTTTTCTGCTATTAGGTAGTGAATCATTCGTGAAGGCATTTTACATCTCCTTTTTGCAGGCATACAAATAGGTATCCCGCTGGAACTCAAACTGTCCCTGTTCATTTTTTAGATGTTCTAATCCTTCCAAAAAGGTCAAAAACTCTGTTCTTTGTATCTCCAGCACTTCTCTCACCGGCTTACACACCTGTTGGATATATTCCAGAAATTGTTCTGCAGTGTCAAAGCGCAGGGTAATAACATAGGTATGTTTTTCCACAATGGGAAAGATTGTTTTCAGTTCCGCACCGGTGTTTGTGGTGCGAATCCTATGCCTTTCATATTCCTGATCCAATTCTGAGGAATCCTCAAAAAACTCCCGTAATAGTGGTTGAAGCTTTTCATAAAATAAGACGCCGCCCCAGGTACAAATTAAGGTACCTTTTTCAGATAGTGCATGGGCAAATTTGCGGTACAGTGCATCCCGGTTTTCGATGTAATACACCACATGATTAAAGAAAATCAGGTCATAGGGTCCCACAATCGGCATGGTTTCCAAATCGTCCCATACAAAGGAAATCTCACTATCTGCAAATTGTCCAGATGCTTTTTGTTCTTGTATATATTCATTGAATGTATCCATATGGGTATTGTGCTTATCCACACAAGTGACCTTCAGGTTTTCCGGTAAACGTTCCTGATTATAGCGCCACAAATTTCCCCAGCCGGCTCCGGCATCCAATACCTGCATATCTTTCGTAGGATTTGCCACATCAAAGACAAAGCGGGACCATCCACAAGGCTCATTTGCGTGAAGCTGAAGTCTTCCTGCCCGCTCGTCCGCCTTTTGATTTTTTACAATATTTCCCAGTTCTTTTAGAAAAGAATTGATATCTGTTGTTTCTCCCTGACATTCCTTTATTGCCCGGTCTACATGGGCAATGACGGTATTTAGCCCAGCTCTTTTCTTTTCCAACAGACGCTTCTGCTCCGATAACATTTTTTCCCGGCGCACATTTTCATACAGAGTAAGGAATTCAGCAATCTGGTCCAGTGAGAAATCCAGACATTTCATCAATTGGATTTTTTCCAAAGTTCGCACCGCGTCTTCACCATACATACGATAGCTGTTATCCATGTTGCGTGCAGGCATAAGAAGGCCCTTTCTCTCATAAACGCGCAGTGTTTTGGTAGAAATTCCGGCAAGCTTTGCCAATTGGCCGATGGTGTAAAGATTTTTCATAGTTGGTTTCCTTTCAAAAAATAAGGTTCCCGGGAGTATGTTTTTACTGTCCTAGATTAATCTTAGATTCATTATAAACCTTACCCTTGGGGC